>NZ_JBSGBY010000042.1:0-24218 GCF_053601505.1 Nocardia sp. NPDC004722 | reverse complement strand
ACCGCGTGGATCGACGAGGTCGGCCAATTGTCCATGCCCATCACGATTTCCAACACCCACGCCATCGGCCCCTGCCACGCGGGCGTCGTCGAATGGATCAACCGCGCCCACCCCGCCCTGGCCCGCGAATGGCTGCTCCCGGTGTGCGCCGAAACCTGGGACGGCTACCTCAACGACATCAACGGCGGCCACATCACCCCCGCCCTGGTCGCCGAAACGCTCGATTCGGCCCGCACCTGGCCCCTCCTCGAAGGCTCGGTAGGCGGCGGCACCGGCATGAACTGCTACGGCTTCAAAGGCGGCAGCGGCACCGCCTCCCGCCGCGTCCCCTTCGGCCCCGACACCTACACCGTCGGCGCCTTCGTCCAAGCCAATTTCGGCTCCCGCGAAGAACTCACCATCGCGGGCCGCCGCGTCGGCGCGGCCTTGTCCACCGACAACCCCCAGGAGACGACCCCCTGGCACCGCGCCCCGGGGGCCTTCGCCCCGCCGGGTTCTGGAGTGAGCGCCCTGGGCGGCGAGCTCGGAGAAGGGCATCGGTCGCAGGAAGCCGGGCTGGGTGGCCCCGCAAGGACAGGCACGGGCGGCGACGGAATCAGCGGAGGGATGGCTGCCACCGAGGATGGAGGTGCGGATCGGCGGGGCTCGGGGCCGGGTGGGGCTTGGGGCCCAGGGGAGTCTGGGGTTCGGGTGCCTGGCGGGGCCGGGTCGGTGATCGTGATCATCGCGACCGACGCGCCGTTGGACGCGCTGCAGTGCAAGGCCATGGCGCGGCGGGTGCCGTTCGGGTTGGCGCGGACCGGAACCACGGGCAGCTTGTTCTCCGGCGATTTGTTCCTGGCGTTCTCCACCGCCTCGGATCGCCCGTCCGACACCGGGTTTCCGCACGGAGAGCCGTCGGCCGAGCATCTGGTCACCACGCCGCGCCTGCCGTGGAATCGGATGGACGCGTTCTACGCCGCCGTTGTCGAGGCGGTGGAGGAGTCGGTCCTCAACGCGCTCATCGTGAATTCCGATATGACCGGCCGAGACTGGCACCGCTCACCGGCGCTGCCGCACGACCGGTTGCTGGAACTACTCGCGCGCTAACGAATCCGGCGCGACCTCAACCCCTCGAGCACCGTGTTCGAATCTATGCTTCCGCTTCAATCCGCGCCGGTCACGGCTGCCATCAGCGGTGGCGTACGGGAAGTTGGGTAGCCTGCCGTGAGTTGTCGGTTGATTCACCAAGGTCGCGAGGAGCACGTCATGCGAGTGGATGACCTGCTTCGGCTGCCGACGGTGGGGCTACAGCTGGTGTGGGGCGAGCCCGTGCTGTTGCGGCGTGAGGTCAGTGGCGTCACCGTCACCGACCTGCAAGACCCGGCCGCCTACCTGGGGTCCGGCGAGATCGTGCTCACCGGGCTGGTGTGGTGGACCGCGCGCGGCGGCCGCGGAAAGGCCGACCGGTTCGTGAGCGCGCTGCGCGAAGCCGGCGCGGTCGCGCTGGTCGCCGGGATCGCCCGGCACAACGGCATCCCCGACGATCTGGTGTCGGCCTGCCGTGAGCAGGGGATACCGCTGCTGGCCGTTCCCGCCGACACCACCTTCCGGACCATCACCGACGCGGTCTATCTGCGCCGCTGGAGCGACCTGAGCGAGTCACAGCACCGGTCGCTACCGGAAAACGCACGGCAGACGCTGAATCGGCTCATTCACGGGGGAGCGGCACCCGAACTGCTGCTCGACCAGATCGCCGCCGAGCTGGGCGGCATGCCGTGCGCACTGGTCACGGTCACCGGGCGGGTGCTGGCCCGCTCCGCCGAGGCGCTGGTCTCCGTGCCCGCGATCGTGCGCCGCGAACTGCGCACCGCGCCGGAATCGAATCATCCGGTCGGCGAACCGGATTCGCCCTACGACGGCTGGTACCTGTACCTGCCCGCGGGATCCGCCGCGCCGCCGCGGCTGCTGCGGGAGATCATCGACATACTGGGCGGATACCGCGACTGGGTGCTGGCGCGGCGCGACGAGCGCGACCGGGCCGCCACCGATCTCCTGCTGGGTGCGGTCGCCGATTCCGGTGCGGTGGAACCGGAATCGCTCGGCCTGCCCGTGTCCGAGCACTACCGGGTGGTGGCCGCCGCGCTGACCTCCCGCCGCGCCCGGGCGACCGCGGACGCCCTGCGTGAACTGCTGGCCGCCGTCGTGCCGGAGACCGTCCCCGTGGTGAGCGACGGCCACCGTGCGCTCGCCGTCGTCCCCGACCGCCCGGACCTGCCCGGCGCGCTGCGCGCACAGCATGCCGCGGTCGCCGCCTGCGACCCGAAAACAACACTCACCGTGGGCATCTCGACACCGGCGAGGCTCGCCGAACTCGGCGACGCCCGCGTTCGTGCCAACTACGCCCGCCGCGCGGCCCGGACCCTCGACACCGCCGTCACCGCCGCCGAGGACCTCGCCACCCTGCCGGAACTGCTGGCGGGCATCCCCGAACCCGTTCGCGACACCTACCGGTCCCGGGTCCTCGGCGCGCTCCTCGACGATGACGCGCACGCCGCGTTGCGCGACACCCTCGTCGCCTTCCTCGACCACAACGGTTCCTGGACCCGCACCGCCGAGGCCATGCACCTGCACGTCAACACCGTCCACTACCGCATCGAACGCGTCGAGCGCCTGACCGGCCGCGACCTGTCCCGCCTGGACGACCGCCTCGATCTGCGCACGGCCCTGCTCACGGCGATACCGCACGCCGACCCGGCCCGTCGAGGCACTATCGACTCATGTCCGACGTGAACAAGCACAACCTCGCCTACTTCGAGGCCCCCAGCATGCGCGAACTGCACACCGCCCTCGACGAGTGGCAGCGTGCCCACGGCATCCGGTTCCTGTCGCTGTCGATCCACCAGGACGCGGGCAATTTCTGCTGTATCGCCCTGACCAACCCGGCCGAGGTCGTGATCACCAGTGCCGACGGCCACTTCCACGCCGCGGTCAACCGTTTCGGGCTGCTGGCCGTCACCACCGATTAACTACTGCCTCAACCCTTCTCCGCGGCGTTCCTGCCACGAGCTCACCATTCCCGGCCGCCATTTCCCGGCGACCAGGGGGTTGTGTCCATGCCGCCCGTGCCGCTGTTCCCGACGGAACTCACGGAAATATTCGAACCGAATCAACAACAAACCCGAGACAATCAACAACACAGTCGCGATACCGCCCAGCAATGCCCAGCCGTGATAACCGGAAGCGAGCGCCGTAATCGTCAACCCGAGCGACCCGATTCCGAGCAGGCACAGCACCAGAGCTGCGCCTTCCCCCGGATCCTCGATCGCGTCCCCCGGATGCGGATGCCAATGTTCGCCATTGGGCTCGATAGCCGTCACCTTGACCATGATTCCTTCTCCCTGAACCTCCGGAAATTCGTCGCTATCCCCAGAATGCGCCCGGATCCGGCCCCACGCCCGAGTAATTTCGAACTTCGCACCCACCAATTTCATGCGGAGCTACCGAGCGCGCGCCGCGATCTCCCGGGGTCCGAGGATGCGGGTGTCCGCGCCGGAATCCGCGACGGCGATCATGGCCCGCCCGATCTCCCGATTGTCGTTCACCACGTTCGGCGCGATCCGCCGCAGCAGCGGAATCAACGGCCCCGCGATCGCGTACCCGGCGCGATACAACCGGGTCTTGGAGACCACGCCATCCATCGGCTGCACGAATCCGGGCCGGAACATGTACGCCCGGAACGGAAGCGCGAGCAGATCGTTCTCCGTCTTCCCCTTCACCCGCGCCCACATCGATCGACCCCGCTCGGTGCTGTCGGTGCCCTGGCCGGAGACATAGATGAACGTCATCGCGGGATTCGCCGCCGCCAGCGTCCGCCCGACCGCCAAGGCCAGGTCGTAGGTGATGCGCCGGTAGTCCTCCTCCTTCATGCCGACGGAGGAGACGCCGAGGCAGAAGAAACAGGCGTCGAACCCGGGCAGCTCACCCGCGATCGACGAGAGATCGGTGGGATCGGCGAGCACCAGCTCCCGCAATTTCGGATCCTCGATTCCCACCGAGCTCCGACCCACGGCCAGCACCTGCTCGACCCGCCCATCTCGCAGACACTCGTTGAGCACGCCCTGACCGATCATCCCGGTCGCTCCGAAGACGATTACCTTCATGCCGAGCATCCTGCCTCGAGGGCCGTGAGCCGATGGGGTTTCGCTAGCCGATCGGGAGCCTGCTCAGCACCGGGTCGTAGGCCCAGTTGAGCATGCGTTCGGCATCGTTCTTGGCGGCGACGCCGCTGCCGGGGGAGCTGTGCAGCACGACGCCGATCAGCGGGATGCCCGCGCGGACCGATTCGAACAGCAGGCAGGCTCCGGCCGCGTCGGTGGATCCGGTCTTGATGCCGATGGTGCCGGGGTAGGAGCGCAGCAGCTGGTTGGTGGAGTGCCACACGTGATCACGATTGGCCGGGCCCGCGGGCAGGTGATAGTTCTGGGCGCTGGCGACCTCCCGGAAAACCGGCAGCATCATGGCCCGCAGGCCCAGGGCGATCAGATCCGACGGCGTGGAGTAGGTGGAATAGTCTGTCGGCGTGGGCAACCCGCTGGGATCACTGAAAGCGGTTGCCGCCAAACCCATCTGCCGTGCCGTGTCGTTCATCCGCCCGATGAACCCGTCCTGCCCGGGCCCGTACGCCTCGGCCAGCGTGTAAGCGGCGTCGCAGCCGGACGGCAGCATCATCGCGTACAGCAGTTGATGGGTGGTGAGCACCTCCCCGGCGCTCAGGCCCGCGGTGCTGCCGTCGAGCCGGACGCAGTAGGAAATGCTCTCCGGCGGCACGGTAATGGGCCGATCGAGATCTCCCGCGGTGATGGCGAGCAGCGCCGTCATCACCTTCGCGATGCTGGCGATCGGCACCGGCGTATCGGCTTCCCGCGACCACAGGATCGTCCCGGTCACGCCATCCGCCAGCGCCGCCCCCGGCGCCTGCACCCCGTCCGGCTCGGAATCCAGCCAGGGCAACGAGATTCGCGGCGCGGCCGCGGCGGGCGCCACCGTGACCCCCTGCCCGGCCACCACAACCAACGTCCCGACGACGACAGCCTGCAACAACCGGGCAAATGTTCGCATGGCGGCATTCTGCCTTCCGCCCGCGCAGACCAGCGGGATTTGGTCACTCGGTCGCGTCGTCGCCCGGCGAACGGCCTGTCAGCGAGCGAACCGGTGCCTAGTAGGTCTACAACTGGTCGGCGGCGATCTCGTAGACGATCTCCAGGCCGTCCTCGTCGTCCCACTGCCGGCCGGTCTCGGCGAAACCGTATTGCGCGGCCAGTTGATTCGAGGCCACATTGTCGGGACGGATCGAGACTCGGACGGTTCGGACCAACGGCTCACGTGCGGCGCGGCGCAACAGGCTCTCCAGCGCCGCACGCGCATAACCGCGCCGCCGGTATTCCGGATCGACGGCATAGCCGATCTCCACCATCCCCGACTTGTCGGGCATGTCGTGAAAACCGGCTCGCCCCACCGCGATTCGCCGCTGCTCGTCCCAGATGACTCCGGTGACCCAGGCCGCGGTGCCCGGTTCCCGCTCCACCTGGCCCATTCGCCGCGACCAGGTTCCCCGACTCTCCGGTCCCGCGAAGTGCGCCGTCAGCGGAACCGGGCTCGCCGCATTGGCGGCCGCCAGATCGCCCGCGGCGAGCGCCCGGAACGTCTCGAGGTTGAGCGGCACGATGCGCACTCGGGGTGGAACAGATGTTTGAAACATGTGTACGGTCTCCGATGCGGGCGTTGGTTGATTCCGAAGATTGGACGATAGATGCGCATTGTTCCGGTCGTGAAGCTGATTTCGTCCACGGTGCTGCTGGCCGCGATGTGCACGGCGTGCGGGTCCGGCGCAACCAATCATCCAGGGCCGCAGCCGATCACATGGAAACCCTGCCCCGCCGAGTACGGCACCGCCGTGCAGTGCGCGGATATCGAAGTGCCGCTGGACTGGGACAAGCCCGACGGGGACAAGATCACGGTGGGCATCGACAAGTTGCCCGCCACCGATCCGGGCCGCAGTCTCGGCGAACTCGTCCTCAACCCCGGCGGGCCGGGTGGTTCGGGCACCGAGCTGGTCGCGGCCGAGGGCGGGCGGCCGGGGCTGATTCCCGAGGAGATCAGGGCGCGATTCGACGTCATCGGCCTGGACCCGCGCGGAATCGGCAACAGCCGCCCGGCAGTCCGTTGCGATCCCGCGCTACAGGACAAACTGCCCGATTTCTTTCCCGCCGATCAGGCCGCCTTCGATGCGATGGTCGCGGCCAACCGGGCATTCGGGCAGAGCTGCCAGGCCCGCACCGGCCCGCTGCTCGATCATGTCGACACCGTGAGCGTCGCGCGCGATCTCGAGGTGGTGCGGCAGCGTCTTGGCGGAGCTCCGCTCAATTACCTCGGTCTGTCCTACGGCACCGAGATCGGCTACGAGTACGCGCGGCTGTTCCCCGCCAACAGCCGCGCGCTGGCTCTGGATGGGGCGCTGGTGCATTCGCTGCCGCCGAGCACCATGAGCGTCTACGAATCCGCCGCGTTCGAGGACAGTGTCAATCGGTTCGCAGCCTGGTGTCGCACCGCTGCCGACTGCGCCCTGCACGGCGATGACGCCGCCGCCGTCGTCCGTGATCTGGTGGCTCGCGCCCGGCAAACGCCGTTGCCCGCGCCGGGCTGCGCGAGTTCGGGACAGTGTGCGCCCCAGGTCCGCCCGGGTGACCTGCTGCTGAACATCCAGGAGAACCTGCTGTTCCAACCGGTGCTGCCCGCCATGCACCTCGGTGGTTGGCTCGCACTGGCGACGGATCTCGATCAGGCGCGCAAGGGTGACGCGAGTGCCCTGTCTCCTCCGACCGCCACCGAGACCGGCGATGCCGGACTGGCCGTCGGCTGCGCCGAATTCCGCGCCGACTTCGACACGTACCACAGGTTCGCATCCCAACAGCTGCTGCTCCGCACCCTCGCCCCGACCACGCTCGGCGCCAGCCAGAGCTACAGCTACCTCGCCCAATGTGTCGGCTGGCCCGCCGCTTTCAGCAACCCGCCCCACACCGGCAGCGCCGCCCCGACCATCGTCCCCCTCCTGGTCAACGCCACCCACGACCCCTCGACCTCGTACGGCTGGGCCCAACTCATGGCAACCCAGATCCCGAACGCCGTCCTGCTGACCCGCGACGGCGACGGCCACACCTCGTTCTTCCTTCCCGGACAAACCCGTGAGGCCATCATCCGCTACCTGGTGGACGGCACCCTCCCTGCTCCCGCCACGGTCCTACCCAGTTAGAGGCATTCGCCTCATACCGCGCGGGGCCGGTCGCGAAATACGTTTTCTCCACGTCAGAACGAGCGAGGAGAAAATCGCATGAGCGACAACACTGTGCGCACCGCCGTCAAGGGCCGGGTATGGCTGCCCGGCGACGAGGGGTTCGACCAGGCGCGGCGGGCGTGGAATCTGACCGTGGAGCAGCCGGTCGCCGCCGTCGTGGAGGCGCAGGACATCGACGATGTGGTCGCCCTGGTGCGGCACGCCCGCGCGAGCGGGACGCCGGTGACGGTGCAGCCCAACGGCCACGGGGCCGCCGGTAACGCCGATCGCGCGATCCTGTTGCGCACCAAGCGCTTCGACGAGATCAGCATCGACCCCGAGCGGCGGCTGGCGCGGGTCGGCGCGGGCGTGCCGTGGGGGCGGGTGCTGGCCGCCGCTGAACCGCACGGGCTGATCGGGCTGGCCGGGTCGTCGCCGGTGGTCAGCGTCGTCGGCTACACGCTGGGCGGCGGAATGTCCTGGTTCGGCCGCAAATACGGGCTGGCGGCCAATAGCGTGCGCGCCTTCGAGGTGGTGGACGCCGACGGCAATCAGGCGCGGGTCACCGCCGAGTCCGATCCGGAACTGTTCTGGGCGTTGCGCGGCGGTGGCGGCGACTTCGCGATCGTGACGGCCATGGAGTTCGACCTGTACCCGGCGCCGAATCTGTATGGCGGACACGTCATGTGGGAGGGTGCGCGGACGGCGCAGGTGCTCGCCGCGTATCGCGAGATCGTCGCGCAGGCGCCGCCGGAGCTGACCGTGCTCATCACGCGCCTCCAGCTGCCGGGCGCGCCCGGCATCGTCGCGATCGCCGCCACCTATCTCGGGGATGCCGCGAAAGGCCAAGCCCTGCTGCGGGGTTTCGACGGGATCCCCGGCGTTCTCGCGGACAGTCGCGGACCGCTCGCGCCGTCGAATCTGGGCGCGGTGACCTCGGAGCCGGCCGATCCCGGCTACGGGTTGCTCCGCTCGGAACTGCTGACCGGCCTCGACGAGCGGGCCGTGGACGTGTTGTTCGCCGAGCCGATCGAACCGTTGATCGGGGTGCAGGTCCGTCAGCTCGGGGGTGCGCTGGCCGAGCCGAGTGCGGGCGCGCACCCGGCCGTGACGGCACCGTTCTCGGTCAATCTGCAAGCGCTGGCGCCGACCCCGGAGGCCTACCGGGCTGTCCGGGAAACCCAGCGGCGCATCATCGCCGAGCTGGGACCGCGCGTCACTGGGCGAAAGCCGTTCACGGCCTTGGCAGCCGGTGACACCGTGGCCTCCGTGTTCGATGACGCGACCCTCGACCGGCTGGGCGAGCTCAAGCGAATCCGGGACCCGCACAACGTATTCCGCGCCAACTTTCCGGTGCTGCGCGCGGCGCTCGGGGCGGCGTTGTGAAGCGGATCTACCTCGCGGCCGTGTTCTACACGGTCCTGGGCCTGGTCGCCGGGCTCGGCTACCGCGAGATCACCAAGATCAAGCACTTCACCGGCACCACCCAACTCGCGGTGACCCACACCCACCTGCTCGCGCTGGGCACGCTGTTCATGTTGATCGTGCTCGTGCTGGAGAAGCAGTTCGCGCTCTCGGAGAGCAAACTGTTCGGCTGGTTCTTCTGGACCTACAACGCCGGGGTGGTGTGGACGGTCGTGTTCATGACCGTCCACGGCGTCATGACGGTGCTCGGACACGAAGTGGGCGAGGCAGTTTCGGGCCTGGCCGGGCTCGGGCACATCCTGCTGACCGCCGGCTTCGCGCTCTTCTTCGTCTGCCTGTACCGGCCGGTGACGGCGGCTCAGTCCAGTTCGAGCCGGGCGAGCGCGACCCGGCTGGAGACCCCGAGTTTGGGAAACGCCCGATAGAGATGGTTCCCCACGGTTTTGGGGCTCATGAACAGCTGGGCCCCGATCTCCTTGTTCGTCGCGCCCGCGGCGGCCAGCCGGACCACCTGGAACTCCTGGGAGGTGAGCACCTCGGTCAGATCGGAAGCGATCCGGCCCACCGTGCCCGCGCCGGCCGCCCGCAACTCGTTGCGCGCCCGCTCGGCCCACGGGTGCGCACCCAGCCGCTCGAAGGTCGCCAGCGCCGTGCGCAGCGCGGCGCGGGCCTCCCGTTGGCGGCGATCGCGCCGCAACCATTCCCCGTACAGCAAACCCGTGCGTGCGTGATCGAACCAACGGCCTTGCGCGGCATGCGCTGTCAGCGCCTCGGCGAACAGCTCGCCGTCATCCTCGAGCATGGCCCGGCAGCGCAGCGCGTGCGCGCGCACCCACGGCGAGTCGGTGGCCGCGAACCATCGGTCCAGCTCCGCCGCGGGTCCGGTCCCGCGTTCGGGGGTGCGCAGGCGCACCGCGGCCTCCACCCGGTCGCTGGTCACGTGAACCCATTGGCCGAGCGAGTGATTCGCGGTCGGCGGCAGTGCGGCCAAACGGTCCAGCGCCTCCTCGTAGCGGCCGTAGCCGAGGTCGAGCAGGGCCAGCGCCCACCCCGCCTGCGCCGAGCCGACGGAGCCGACGCCGAGGGTTTCCGCCGCGAGCTCACGGCATTGCTCCTCCTCGCCCCGAATCGCGGCGAGCGTCGAGCGGACCGACCGGGCGCGGCGGACCATGTCCGGCTGCCCGATGTCCTCGGCGATGCGCAGCGCGTCACCCAGAATCGCTTCCGCCGCACGGAAATTGCCGAGCAGCAGCTCCACCGCTCCCAGATTGCAGCCGACGACGGGCATCCAGCCGACCATCCCCCGATCCCGGCACTCCCGGTTGAGATCCAGCAGGATCGCCCGCGAGTCGTCGATGTCGCTCGCGAGCGCCGCTTGCCGGGCCGCCATCAGCCGCGTCGACGGCACGTCAGCGGGCATCGATCGCAGGTGCGCGACATTCGCGCGGATCAGCCGCGCCCCGGCGGCCGGGTCGGGCGAGTTCAACCGCAGCGGCCCGTCCAGCAATGCGAGCGCGGCGGCTTGTTCCGGACTCGAAGGGAGTTCGACAATCCGCTCCCTGACCGCGGCCACCGCGGACAGACCACCCGCGGTCCAGGCGGCCAGCGCGGCCTCGACCAACATCGTGATCGCCATCAGCGGCGCGATCGCGGCCACCGGACCCGCGGCCGCGAGCAGCAAATCGTATGCCGCGGACAAGGATCCGGCCTCGATCTCGAGCCGGGCGCGCACACTCGCGAGGCGGGCCCGCGCGAGCGGGTCGCCCGCCGACTGCTCGGCCACCCCGATCAGCCGCAGCGTGTCCTCCCGCCGCCCCGCGTCCGCGGCCGCCTCGACAGCTCCGAGCAGACGCCGCACCCGCTCGTCCGCCTCGGGCGTGAGCCGCGCCGACCGCTCCAACGCCGCGGCGGCCGTGGCGAAACCGGTTCGGCTGCGCGCATTCTCGGCGGCCGCCTCCAGCGCGGCGGCGATCCGCTCATCCGGCCCCGTCGCCGCGGCAGCCAAATGCCAAGCCCGCCGGTCGGGCTCATCGACCAGGGCATCGGCGATGGCGGCATGCACGGCACGCCGCCGGGGGAACGTCGCCAAGTCATAGACCGCGGCCCGCCGAAGTGGATGGCGAAACGTCACCGACTGCGCCGAAACGGTCAGCATGCCGGTCGGTTCCGCGTCTCCCAGCGCCTCCTCGGTGAGCCCGAGCCGGTCGAGCACCCGCAGCACCAGCCCCAACTCCCCGGTCTCCTCGGCCGCCACCACCAGCAACACCGTTCGAACAGCGTCCGACTGCTCCGCGATATCCCGCTGATACCCGGCGCGCAACCGATCCGGCAACGGCAACGGCCCCGGCGCAACCGCCTCCACCTCCATGCGCGGCAACTCCAGCAGCGCAAGCGGATTCCCCGCCGACTCCACCAGCAGCCGCTCGACCACCTCCGGTGACAACCCGGGCGCGGTGGCCACCAACAGCTCCCGCGCGGCATCCCCCGCCAGCGGCGTCAACCGCAACTCGGGCAGCCCCGGCGCCGAAAACTCCTCCCGCCCCGCGAGAATCATGACAACCCCGTCGTCCCCGAGCCTGCGCGCCGCGAACACCAACGCATCGATCGACGGCCGATCCACCCAGTGCGCGTCATCCACCAAACACAGCACCGGCCCCGCCAAGGCCAGTTCGGCAAGCAGCGACAGGGTCCCCAACCCAACCAGAAACCGATCCGCCGCCCCCTGCGCCCCACCGACCCCGAACGCACACCGCAACGCCTCAGCCTGATTCGACGGCAGCCCCTCGAGTCCCTCCAGCGCGGACCCGAGAAGCAATTGCAGCCCGGCAAAAGCCAATTCCGACTCCGCCTCGACCCCGGTGGCCCGCAACACCCGCCACCCGCCGTCAACCAGCCCGGCAGCCACCCCCATCAGCGCCGACTTCCCCGCCCCGGGTTCCCCCGTCAACACCAAAGCCCCGCTGCCCCCGTGCGCGGCTCCGTCCAACAATCCCCGGATCCGCTGTTCCTCAACCGCACGCCCATACAACACTTCGTCAAACGTACTGCACGATCAGCGAACCCAATCCCGACCGGGCGGGACTGGCTACTCCGGTTACTGATTCACGGCCCGGCGAGCGGTTCGCGGGTGGCGATGTAGCCGTCGGGGCGGATCAGCACCGTAGTGCTGCCGGAAATGTCGAAACTGCGATGGATGCTGCCGTCGTTGTCGATGATCGTGGCGGCCCCGGTCGCGGTGTGGTCGGTGGTGATCCGGATCGTTCGCGGTGCTGTGGTGAGTGGGTTGCCGACCGTGTCCGGCTGTGCCGGGTCACCCTTGTCGAAGGTGAGCAGGGTCCAATGCGGGCCGCGCAGCAGATCGAACACGCGGACCCGGTGCCCGGTCGAGGCATCGACGCCGATTGCGTCGGGGGCGCGGCCACCGGCGCGAACGTGGGTGTCGTGCGACCCCGGACCGGTGAGGGGACTGTCGGTGTAGGTGATGTTGAGCCCGGTGGTGAAGTCATCGGTGAGCCCGGCGACGGCCGAGGCTCCGGAGCCGTCGGTGGCGGATCGCATGAGCGCGTGCAGGCGCGTGGTGCTGTCATCGAGGACCGACCGCGCGACCGGGCGGCGTTCGAGTTCGTATGTGTCCAAGAGGCTTTCGTCGGCTCCGTCGAGCACGGCCGCGAGTTTCCATCCGAGGTTGTAAGCATCCTGGATGCCGGTGTTCATCCCCTGCCCGCCCGCAGGTGAGTGGATATGAGCGGCATCGCCTGCGAGGAAGACCCGACCGACCCGGTATCGATCAGCCAATGCGACGTTGATCCGGTACAACGACAACCAGCCCGCGCCGTCGATCGTGACGTCCCTCAGCCCGGCATGCGCGGCGAACAAGCGCCGAAACAGCTCGACTGTCGGAGCGGCCGGCTCGGACTCGGCGGCGGGGATCGACGCCTGAAACTGCCAGATGTCGGTGCTGGGCAGCGGGAACAGCGACAAGATTCCATGTTCGGCACTCATCCAGACGTGCTGACGGCCTCGGTCGAGGCCCTCGATCCGCACATCGCCGAGCCACCAGCGGTGCTCACCATAGGACTTGCCCACCAACGCGATACCGCTCTGCTTGCGCACCACACTGCGTCCGCCGTCGCAGCCGACGACATAGCGGGCCTCTACTCGCCGCTCGCGGCTCGCCGCAACCATGCTCACCCGCACGGATTGATCTGTTCGGGCCATATCCGTCACCTCGGTCTGCCACTCGACCTGGCCGCCGAGTTCGGCGAGACGGTCGCGCAGGATCTGCTCGAAGAGCGGTTGCGACAACCACACCGGCGCGTACGGCACCCCGGGATCGGTCGTCCCCACAGCCATCTCCACCGCCTCGGAGATCACGCGGTCACGGTCGTAATGGCGGGTTGGCACGTGCACCTGCCCCAACTCCAGCACACGATCGATCACGCCGAGGTCGTCGGAGACCTCCAGTGCCCGGGGCTGGATCGTCTTGGCTCGCGATGCCGTGCTGGGACCTTCGCCGCGGTCGACGATGCGGTAGTCGACACCGCGGCGCGCCAGGTCGATCGCCAGAGTGAGCCCGGTCGGGCCCGCCCCGACAATCAGAACGTCGGCCGACGTCACCTCATTCGCCATCTTAATTTACCTACCTTAGGTATTTATTAATGACCCGGCGGCCTTCGGGTCGGCCTATCGGGGATGGACGTATCCTATAGCTAACTTAGGTATCCAATCAAGGTGGGTAGATGAGCAGTGACAACGAGGCATTGAAAGGGCTGCTGCCGCGTATGACGCAGCTCAGCAGCACGCTGGGCCGCGGACAGTTGTTCGAAACCGCTACGGCCGCAGCCGGAATCACCCTGGAGCGACCGGCGGTGACGATCCTGGTGATCCTCGAAGCCGCTGGAGGCCCCCTGCGGGTCGGGGAGATCGCCGCCAGAATGCAGGTCGTCGGTCCGCACGTCACCCGGCAGCTCAACGGACTCGAGCAACGACGGCTCGTGCAGCGGGTGCCGGATCCCGATGACCAGCGTGCGCGGCTGATCACGCTCACCCCGAGCGGTGAGAAGCTGATCGGCAGGTACCTGCGGGTCATCGATGGCTGGTTCGACCAAGCACTGTCCGGGTGGACCGAATCCGACCAGCGCGACCTCGTTCGTCTGCTCGGCCGACTCGTCGACGATCTTTCGACGCATCTGGACACACAGATCACCGCCGACCACGAGATGAGCCAGAGCGATCAGGAACTCGGAAACTGACCGAAGCGGCACTGCTCGGTATGGGTACGGTGAATCCGTGGTGCGCGTGTTGGTGGCCGAGGACGTCCGGATGTTGCGAACGGCGCTGGTCCGATTGCTGGAGCTGGAAGCCGACATCGAGGTCGTGGCGGAGGTCGAGCGCGGGGACGCTGTTGTGGCGGCCGCATTGGAACATGAGCCCGAAGTGGCCGTGCTCGACATCGAGCTGCCCGGCGAGGATGGACTGGAAGCGGCAGCGCGGCTGGCGAATTCGCTCCCGTCGTGCCGGGTGTTGATCCTGACCGGAATGGGCCGGCCCGGAAATCTGCGGCGCGGTATCGCGGCGGGCGTGGCGGGATTCATGCTCAAGGACTCGCGGCCGGACGAGTTGGTGAGCGCGATTCGCACTGTGGCCCAGGGGGGTCGAGTGATCGACCCGCACCTGGCTTACGCCGCGTTGGAGGTAGCGGATTGCCCGCTGACCACCCGGGAGGTCGATGTGCTGCGTTTGACCGCGACCGGCGCGACACCGCGCGAGGTCGCCGCGACGCTACATCTGACCTATGGAACAGTTCGCAACTACCTGGCAGCGGCGGTGGACAGGCTGGGCGCCCGAAGTCGGATGGACGCGATTCATATTGCGCACGAAGCGGGTTGGCTCTGATCGACCGGCAGGGTCACCATCAGGGTGAAAGTGTTCGGTCCACGATTCGCGGTGAGGTGGCCGCCGACCGAGGTGAGCCGCGTGGTCAGGTTGGTGAGACCGGTTCCCGCCCGCTCGGCCTCGCATGACGGGGTCGGATGGTCGTTGGTGATGTGCAATCGAGTCCCGTAGTCGCCAGTGGTGAGCAGGATCGAGGTCCGCTCGGCCCGCGAGTGCCGCACGACATTGGTGACGGCCTCGCGCAACACCACCGCCAAGAGTTGGTCATGGGCCGTCGGAGCGGCCGAGTGTTCCACCGTGACTTGGGATCCGGCGGCCTCGAGGACGCTGCGCGCGCTGGTGAGCTCCGCGGTGAACGAGACCCGGTGGACGTCATCGGGAATGGCGCGCAGTTCGGTCAGCGCACTGTCGGCCAGCAGGGCCAGCTCGGCCATTTCGGCATGGGCAGCGTCGGGGTCGCGCTCGAGCAGCCGGGCGGCCAGTTCAGCCTCAAGCGTGATGCCCACCAGCGCGCGCCCGAGCAGATCGTGCACATCCCGCGCGACGCGCAACCGCTCGGTGACTACCGCCGTCCGGGCCGCCTGGGCGCGAGTCTGCGCGAGTTGGCGTGCTACCGGCGGAATTCGGCACAGCGAGTAGACCAGGATCGCCGACATGCTGGGCACCGAACACCAATACAGAATCTCTCCGACAGAGGCAGCCGCGGGCAGTGCGAGAGGGAACAGCACGGTCGCCCCTGCGGGCACGGCCCACGCCCAGACGCTTCGCATTCTGACCACGCACGCGCCCAGGACCAGCACGGCGGGCGGGGTGAGCAGCGCCGGCGACGGCTGCACCGGCATGAAAGCCATCGATACCGCGAGCGCCAGGTGGATCGGCAGGGTCCATCGCCAGGCCCGGGGAGTGGACCCTCCGGGCCGGGGCGCGCCGTGGTACAGCTGGAGAGCCCCGGACGCGGCGACCAAGGCGCAGAGCAACCAGATCGGCGGATAGCTGATGTTGTAGGTCGCCACATTGAAGAGCACGAGGGCCGAATGATCAACCAGCACAATGATGAAGAACCACAGGGCCATGCGTGAGGAGAGCCGGGCGCTCTCGTCACGGGGCGACAATGGGGGATCCACGCGCTGCGCATCGGCGATCGATCGGGCGCCGCCCAGGGCGGCGCGGCTGAGTTCGGCTATCCGCTCGAGCCCGGCGCGGGTCGGGGCTTCCTGTGTCTCACGGATCGCGCGCAGGATCGACATCAGGTCGGCGCCGAGCGTTCGGCTCAGCCGCGTTGTCGTATCCCGGCGTTCCGCGGCGACGGCATGCGCCGCGAGCCATTCCCGTTCACGGTCCATCTCATCGAGCCGCCGCACCATGTACACGGGTGCGAAATAGGCGACAGTCATGTTGATTTCGATGATCAGCATGATGCCGAGCAGCCACAAGGGCGGAGCTGCTGCCCAGTAATACAGCACGAGTTCGGCGATGACGGCGAGCGCCGCCAGAACCCACGAAATCGACCCGGACAGCGTCAGCAGGATCGCCGCGCCCAGCAGGCCGGGCAGCGGACCCCAGAGCTCGACGCCGACAAGCGGGTACGAACCATAGACGATGATCGCGAGCACGCCCAGCAGCACGCGCGGCCGCCATCGACGCAGCATGATCAGTGCCAGCACCGCGAACGCCGCGATGATGGCGGTCGCACCCAGAGCGAAAACCCACGGCGGCCGAGCGTGATTCGCGGCAGCGTCCATCAGATTGCCGACCCGACCGATCAGACCCAGCAGCAGCAGCCAGCCGACGAGCGCCCACTGGGGGCGCGGCCACCGTCCCACCCGCACCTCCGCCGCATGCACCGTCAGCAGCGGATTATGCACTTTGCAGCTATCGCTGTGCAACGCACATATCAACCGGTGCAAGCCGACACTACCGACCTCGCCTATGCCCGACCATGCTTCTGCTCATGAGCGAAATCAAGCCATTCACCATCGCCATCCCGCAGGCCGACCTGGACGATCTGCGGAACAGGCTGGCGGCCACGCGATTTGCCGACGAACTGCCTGAGTCGGAGGTCACCGACGGGGTGCAGCGTGGCCCGGTGCAGCCGGGGTGGGAGTATGGCGTGCCGCTGTCGTTCGTGCAGCCGCTGGTGCGGCGCTGGCTCGACGAGTACGACTGGCGCGCCGCCGAGACCGAGCTGAACCGGGTCCCGCAGTTCACCACCGAGATCGACGGTGAGACCATCCATTTCGCCCACATCGAATCCGATGACCCCGATGCCACGCCGCTGATCCTCACCCACGGCTGGCCCAACACCTTCGTCGAATACCTCGATGTCGCCGACCGGCTGCGCGACCGGTTCCACCTGGTGATCCCGTCGCTGCCCGGATTCGGTTTCTCCGGCCGTCCGCGCACCAGCGGCTGGGGCGCGGCACGGACCGCGGATGCCTGGGCGGAACTGATGACCCGGCTCGGCTACGAGCGATTCGGCGTGAGCGGCAACGACGCCGGCGCCATCGTCGCCCCGGAACTGGGTCGCCGCCACCCCGACCGGGTCCTCGGAGTACACGTCAACCAGATCTTCTCCTTCCCCTCCGGCGACCCCGCCGAGTTCGACGGACTCTCCGAAGCCGATCTCCAATACCTCGGATTCCTACAGGGTTTCGTCGATCACGCGGTGCACGACAAGGCCCAGCAGGCGCAGCCGCAGACCCTCGCCCACGCCCTCGCGGATTCCCCAGCGGGCCAACTGGCCTGGATCGGCCAGCTGCTCGGTGGGCTCCCCGACCCCGATCTCATCCTCACCACGGCGTCGATCTACTGGTTCACCAACACCGCCGCCTCCTCCGCGCGGTTCTACTACGAGAACCACCACGCCCCGAAATCCTTGGAACCCACCACTTTCCCCCTCGGCCTGGCCTCTTTCGCCTACGACTTCCGTCCCCTGCGCCGCTTCGCCGAACGCGATCACCACAACATCGTGCACTGGAGCGAATTCGACCGCGGCAGCCACTGGGCCGCCCACGACGCCCCCGACCTGCTCGCCGACGATCTCCGCGAATTCTTCACCAAACTCGAAAACCGCTGATCCCGGCATCCCGTTTCGGTGGTGAGAACGAGGCACTGATCCATGGTGGGGCGCCGTGATCGTGCCGTCTGGCCGGTCTATCCTGGCTGGCGTGCTGGTGTGCCGGATACTGGGGCCGGTCGAGGTCGAAATCGACGGCACCGTGGTGGATCTGGGTGGTCCGGTTCCCCGTCGGCTGCTGGCCGCGCTGGCGGCGGCCGAAGGCCGTGCGGTGCCCGATGGCCTGCTCACCGATCAGGTGTGGGGTGCGGACGGGCCGACGCAGGCGATGAACGCCCTGCGGGTGGCGGTATCACGGCTACGGAACGCACTGGGCCCCGTCGCGGCGCGATACTTACGTCGCACCGACCACGGGTACGTGCTGGACCTGCCCCCGGATTCGACCGACAGCGCTCTGTTCACCGCGCTGATCGAACGCGGTCGGCGGCAGGCCGCGGCGGGCGAATCCGTCGAGGCGAGCGGTAGTTTCGACGAGGCGCTGGCCTGGTGGCGCGGCGAACCCTGGCACGACCTGGGCGACCGGACCGAGTTGTCGGGGCCGCGCGCCCGGCTGACCGAGCTGCGCGATGTGGCCGTCGAGGAGCAGCAGGCCGCCCGGCTGGCCTGCGGGGACACCGCGGCGGCCGTCGCGGCGTTGAGCGAGGCGGTCACCTTCGCCCCGTACCGGGAGCGGCGGTGGGAGCTGCTCGCGCTCGCGCTGTATCGCAGCGGTCGGCAGGCCCAGGCGCTGGCCGAATTGCGGCGGGTACGCGAGTTGCTGATCGAGGAATTGGGTATCGAACCGGGACCGGCGCTGCGCGAGCTGGAACAGCGCATGCTGGACCAGGATCCGGAGTTGCTGCTGCCCAAGCGCGTGATCGCGGTGGCATCGCCCCCGCGAAGTCAGCGCACCGACGGGCGATCGGGCCTCCCGCGGCCGCTGTCGTCGCTCATCGGCCGCACCGAAGAGCTGGACCACCTGCGCGAGTCGCTCGAACAGCGGAGGCTGGTGAGTTTGTCGGGACCCGCGGGGGTGGGCAAGACGCGGCTCGCGGTCGAGTACGCCGCGACCGTCGAGGACGAGGTGTGGTTCGTGCGACTGGCCGACGTGCGCACGACCGATGCGGTCACGCCATCGGTGGCGGAGGCAATCGGCGTGGTCACCGCCGAGGACGACCCGATCGAGGCGGTGCGGCGGGTGCTGGCCGACCGCGGCGGGCTGCTGGTGCTGGACAACTGCGAGCATGTGGTGGAGGCCGCCGCGGATCTGGCCCTCACGCTGCTACGGGGGTGCGCGACGCTGCGGATTCTGACGACCACCCGGCAACGGCTCGGCGTGGACGGCGAGTACGTGGTAGCGGTCGATCCGCTTGCGGTACAAGACGATTCGGGCGGTGACGGCCCCGCCGTCGCGCTGCTGCTCGATCGAGCGCGCATGGTCCGTCCCCGCTGGAGTCCCGCGCCGCCGGAACTGGACGCGGCACGGGAGATCTGCACGATTCTCGACGGACTGCCCTTGGCCCTCGAGATCGCGGCCGCTCGCGAACACGCTTTCGGATTTCGCGAGATCGTCGCCCACCTGCGTGAACGTCTCGACGTGCTGGGCGGCACACCACGTGGTTCGATCTCCCCGCACGCCAGCCTCGATGCCGCGATCGGCTGGAGCATCGATCACCTCGCCGCGAGCGATCGCGCGGTGCTGCAACGGTTGTGGCCGTTCGAGGGCGGATTCACCTGGCAGGCCGCCGCGGCCGTCCAACCGGCCGATCGGTCCCAGGGCTCCGTGCTGGCGGTATTGGCCGCGGTGGCCGAGCGATCGGTGATCGGCGTCGATCGCACGGCCCAACCCGTCCGGTATCGGATGCTGGAAACCATTCGCCGCTACTGCCAATCCAGCGATCCCGATCCCACGGACACCGAAGCCGCGCACGCGGCGTGGGTGCGCGACACCGTCGACGGGTACGCGGCGATCGTGACCGGGCATCGAGTCGGTGCGGTATTCCGCGCGGTGGCGGGCGAATTGGCCAATATCAAGGCCGGTATCGCCCATCTCATCGCCCACGATCCGGTCACCGCGCTGCGGACCGCCGCCGCGCTGGAATGGGCGTGGGTCAGTGTCGGCGCGCTCACCGAGGGCCTACGGCTGGTGGGCGCGGCATTGGCGGCCTGCCCCGAGGACGAGGTGCAGGTGCGGGCCCGCGGACTGTGCGCGCTGTCGATCATGTCGCAGCACGCCGGTCGCCCCGCCGACTCGGTGCGATATGCGAATTCGGCTATCGAACTGCTCGGCGACGACCTGACCGGTGAGCGAGGCACGCTGCTGCTGACCGCGCTGGTCAACCGAGGTGGTGGGGCAGCGGAACTGGGTGATGTGGCCTTGTCGCGGGCCAATGTCGACCGGTTCCGGGCCGAGGCCGCGCATCGGGCGGTCCCGCCCTGGATCGTGGCCAGCGCCATGCTCGGCGAAGCGGGCACGCTGCTCATGGAACGAAGGCGCGACGAGGGCGAGGCCATGCTGCATGCCGCGCGCGCCTACGCCGCCGAATGCGGATTCACCTGGGTACAGGGCACGGCCGATATCGTCTTGGCCCGCAGTCTGCTGCGTGGACGCGAACCGGATCCACAACGCGCCCGGCTCGCCCTCGAGGCGCTGGACCGCGCCTGGACGGTGTTCGAGGATCAGGCGAACGTGTTCGATTCGCTCGCGATGCTCTATACCGGCGCTCATGCTCTCGCCGTGCTCGGTGACCACCGTGCCGCGGTCGAAATCCACACTGCCGTGGTCGAACACGCCGCCCGCGTCGGCGCTGACCCGCGTCGTCTGGCCCGCCTCGCCGGGCAGCAAGCCGAACACCGCATGCGGCAACTGCTCGAGCAGCAGGGATCCGAAGGGCGCGATGCGAAGGCCGGGCCGCTGGGGCAGGCCGCGATCCACGATCTGCTGATCGCGGCCACTGCTCGCCTGGACGGTCTCGCGGCTCAGTCGCCTTGATCCTGTTCCGCGCGGTATAGGAACTGTTCGAGTACACGATTGAACGGTTCGCCCTGGTCGGGAACGAGATGGCCGGTGCCGGGGAGAACGACCCGCGTGGCCGCGGTCCGTTCGGCGATCCGATCACAGATGATCTCGTTGACCCCCTGATGTCCACCGGAAACCACCAGGACCGGAAACCCGGCCGCGCGCAATCGATCCAAGGGTGGCTCGGCCTCGTCGGGCGGGCGCGCGCCGAGCAGTTGCCGCATACCGGACAGCAGTACCGGCGCGGGCGGATCGTCGAGATCCACCCAGGCGCCGACGAGATCCACGAACTGCCGCAAGGCGACATCGGCCGCCAGATCGGTCGACTCGAGCAACTGTCGGACACTCCGGCCGAAGTCGTCGGCCTCCGCGACCCCGCGCGCCACCCCGGTCGACGGCGGCTCGATGACGGTCAGCGACAACACGTTTCCGGGTCGGCGGGCCGCCGCATACATGGCGACGATCGCCCCGTAGGACAGACCGACCAGATGAGCCGGACAATCCAGCAGCTGATCGGCCACCAGAACGGCTTCACTTTCGAAATCCTGCCTGGCCGACGGCGATCGGCCGTGCCCAGGCCGATCCGGCGCCAGCAACGTCCACCTCTCGGTCAACGGCCGCTGACCCCGCCACGCCTCGCGCCCGCCGAGCACACCACCGTGCACCAGCACCACACGCGGACCCCGCCCCCACCGGTGAACATACAGCCGAATCGACATACCCCCAGTGTCATCGACGGGCCTTACAGCGACCTGTCGGCCGCACCGAGCGCCGTAAGGCAACTGAAATGGCGACCAGACAGACCGGCACCGGGACTGCGCTCGGAAGAAGCCGACGAGTCAGCCCACATCGCCGAGTACATGTCGATGGTCCCCTTTGCCCGATTGGCGCGCCGTAGTGATGAGCGTTGCGGGGTATGGGTACCGGTGTAGCCGCTGTCCTGCGGTGCCTACTTGTTCATAGCCTCTGTGGTCTGGATCATGAGGTCGGCGGCCTTCGCGATCTGTGCGTCGCTGATGGCCAGGCTGTCGTCTTCATTGCGGATCTCCAGCGTGCTGACCCAGGGGTCGATCCGGGTTACCAGTTCTACAACGCCTTTGGTCTGAATTGGGCCCTTCTTTAGGCGGGCATCCCTAATCCAGATGTCCTTCGCGTGCCCCGACAGCAGAACGAACTTCTCGTCCTTCAAAGATGCTGGTACGCCTATCTCGTTCTCGTTGGATTTGGTGGGCCGCAGTCCGGCACTGGCGCTGAGGTACGGTGCCTTAGTGGCAGGGGGGTAAAGAGAGCAGGTGAGCCCAAAGGATTGGCTGTTCATTACTTCATCGGGCTCAGCCCCGAGGTAGATTAACGATACGCCGTCAATTGGAAAGTCGGTGCGGAAGTAGCTTAGGAAAGGCGTACAGAACTGTTGTGCTGTGTGCATTGGCTTGCTACTGGTATCAGTCGTCGAAGTGCACCCTGCGGCGGAGACTGCAATGATGGTAAGAACCAGCACAGCGACGCGTTGCCGCAATGAATTCATTCGATCAGGCTGCCGATCGCGGGTTCTCATCGGACGGTGCTCCTGCCCTCGATAATCTTGGTGAGGAAATCTTGCAGGTGCTCGTGCAGAGCCCCTCCTTGGTAGGCGTTGAGTATGTTGTCTAGCTTTGATTCGAGAATTGTCGGATCACCGGAGGCTTTCACCGCGTCATCGTAGCTTTTCAGTTTTCCGTCGTCGGTGAACAGGTTGCTGTAGCGAGGGTCGTGTGCCAGGGAACCGTCTTGTCCCTGTAGGACCTGCGCAACTTGGCAGTACCCGCGCGCTGGTGCGTATTCGTGGGTGTTGTCGAAATGGGCTTGGGAGGGGTCCGGTGCGGAGTAGGTGAAGCCGAGCAGGTTCATCCTGGCGTAAGGGTTGGTGAGATCGGAGATCGGCCCGAAGACATCCTTCACTACCGGGATGTATTTGGCTGCCGTACTTATGATCCCCTTCCCTGTGTCCCAGTCGGCGCCCTCGTGGGCAAATTTCTCGATCGCCTGCCGGATCTCGGTGTCTTTGCGGGCATCCTGTTCGCCGGACAGTCCCCTGGTCGACCAAGCCGAGAATCGTGCCCGATTTGGTCGCCAACTCGCCGGGCGGGTTGGCGAGATCGGCGAGAACCGACTGTACCCATTCGGTTGGGAGTTGTTGGGCTGTCGAGAGCGCCTTGTTGTTGAACTCGACTGCCACGTCCTTGTCTGTGTCGATGACGGAAAACACCGCTTTGGTTGCACTACGGTCCGGCGTGTGTTCCTCATGCTGAGGCGCACCGAACCCATCGGTGTTGAGGAAGTCTTTAGGGACTCCGGCCATGTCGGCAATGTAGGGGCTCAGGCCCATCATTTTGGTTACTCGCGATAGGTCCGTGGCCTTTGGCGTCTCGGGCGCGAGCCGCGGCGGTGGCGCGAGCGCAGCGGCCGATTATCTGGCTGGAGCGCCAGCCAGCATGAGGTCCTGTTCCTGGCCACCGTTCGCGAGCCGGTTGTGGGCGAAGAGGTGGCGGAGTTGGTGAGGGTGAAGACGTTTGATGCCTGCGGCTTCGGCGCGTCGCGTGAGTATTCGGTAGATGCCCAGCCGGTCATCTGGCCTCGCTTGCGAGCCATAGGGCGGGATTATCGTTGGCGGCCTTGGGGTGTCGGGCTCGGGTTCGGAGGTATCGGAGGAGCGCGATGCGGGTTTTGGCGCCGAACGGGAGGACTCGCGGGCGACCGCCCTTGTTGATCACGAGAGCTGTGTTCTCTTGGAAGTCCAGGGAATCGATATCCAAGGCGTTGTCGAACGGGTTGAACTCGAGGACGCTATCGGACGCCAGATAGCCGCAGAACTGTTGGAGGCTGCGGTACTGGCGGTGGGCGTACTCCGGGGTGATCGGTCTGCCGACGGTTGGCGCGCCGTGGTTCCGTGATGAAGTCCTCGGGAAGCTCGGGGATGGCGTCGAGATCCTGCCCTATCTCACGAGTCCAAGCGCGTGAATCCCTCGGCGTTTGAGCGTTGCGGGGTATGGGTATTGGTGTAACTGCCAGCGTTATCGCTGGTCAGTCACACTTTGCGCCCCCGGCAGGAATCGAACCTGCGACCTAGGGATTAGAAGGCCCTTGCTCTATCCAACTGAGCTACGGAGGCAGTGCGGGCATCGTGGTGATGCGGGCACCAAACACCTTGACCCAAATCGATCTCGGTGTCCAGCGCGTTAAGTATAGCGAGCGTCCAGATCAGGGAAGGTGGGTCGCTTAGCAACTGTTCGGCGCGTCGGGCGGGGTGTGCGGACCGGAGGACCGGAAACCCTGGGGGAGTCCGGATGGGCGCTTCGAACTACGCTGGGCGCATGTCGTCAGCGCAGGACCCGCCCGCAGGATCGGACGTTGCAGCCAGTGGGTCGGGGTCGGGGCTGCGGTTCGCGGCGATCACGGCGGTGGGGACGGCGATGGTCGCGGACAACACTTTTCGACCGCACCAGCCGGGGCGTGACCCTGACCGCTCCCGGGGC
>NZ_JBSGBY010000041.1:0-24321 GCF_053601505.1 Nocardia sp. NPDC004722 | reverse complement strand
CGTGCACCGCCCACCGCGGTCGGCGGTGCGGGGCGTCGGGCGCTGCCGGTCGCGGGCGGCACCTCGGGCAAGGGCCGCCGGGTCGTGGGACGAGCGGGCATCTCTCGGCGGCCGCCGAGACCCGGCGAACGGGTCGGGAAGCCTTGGCGGACAGCCGGAACCACCGGGTCCGGGTGCGGGTTGTCGATGCATTCGGCTGGGTCGAGGGCTAGGCGGTAGCCGCGTTTGACGACGGTTTGGATGGCTTTGGGGGTGCCGAGGCCCGCGCGCAGGCGGGCGATGGCGGTCTCCACGGCGTGGGTGTCGTCGCCGCCGCCGGGGAGGGCGGCGAGGAGATCTTCGCGGGAGACGACGCGGCCGGGCTGGCGGGCCAGCGAGCGCATCAGGGCCATGGGGGCGGGGGCCAGCTGGCGGACCTGGCCGTCCACGACGACGCAGGCGCCGCGGACGCTGAGCATGTGCCCGGCTGCCTGAATTCGATTGGCGCGCCGGGGCAGTTCCTCGGCGACGTGGCGGGCCAGCGCGCCCAGGCGGGCGCGGCCGGGCATGGAGGTGGTGACGCCCAGTTCTTCCAGCGGGGCCGCGGTGATCGGGCCGACGCAGGCGGGCAGCACGCGGGTGCGGAAGGCGTGCAGGACGGCCTCGAGCAGGCCGGTTTCCTTGGCGCGCATGAGCAGTGAGGCGACCGCGGGGGCGCTGGTGAAGGTGACGCAGTCCAGTCCGGCGGTGACGATGCCCTCGAGGAGGCGGTCCATCGGGGTGCGGTCCTCGGGCGGAATCCACCGGTACACCGGCACCGGGACCACGTCGGCCCCGGCCATCCGCAGCACCTCGCAGAAGTCCGGAACCGGCTCCCATTCGGTGGTCGCGCCGTGCAGCTGCACCGCGATGCGGACGCCTTCGACGCCCTGGGCCAGCAGGTGATCGAGCACCTCGGCGCTGGATTCGGAAGCGGGAGACCACTCTTCGCGCAGCTCGGCGGCGCGGATGGCGCCCTTGGCCTTGGGGCCGCGGGCCAGCATGCGGTTAGCGGCCAGGGTCGAGCACAGCTGCTCGGCCAGGCCCCAGCCCTCCGCGGCCTCCATCCAGCCGCGGAAGCCGATCCCGGTGGTGGCTACCGTGATCTGCGGCGGGTCGGCGACCAGCTGGCGCGTCACGCGTTCCAGCTCGGTGTCGTCGGCGAGCGGAATGATCCGAATGGCCGGGGCGGACACGACATTCGCGCCCCGGCGGGTGAGCAGGGTGCCGAGTTCGTCGGCGCGGCGGGCGGCGGTGATGCCGACCGTGAATCCAGCGAGCGGGGTACCGCCGTCGACCTCGGTCATGCCGTACCGCCTGGGAACTCCACAGGTTCGTTGGACACCGCGACCACACCGTTCTCCACGCGCACCGCGTAGACCGGCAGGGCCACCGCGTCGTCGTCCAGGCAGCGCCCGTCGATCAGCGAGAACGCCTGCTTGAGCAGCGGCGAGGCCACTACCGGCAAGCCGCCGCGGTCGCCCACGATGCCGCGGGACATGACCGCCGCCCGGCCGAAGGGATCGATATTGCCGACCGCGAACAAGGTCTGGTCGGCGGTCAGGAACAGGGCCGCCTGGCGACCGCCCTTGAGCAACACCGCCACGCCGCGGCCCGGAATCAGATAGTCCAGTCGGCAAGCCTGGGTCCAGCCGGAAATGCTGGTCGCGGTGCCGGGTGTGTCGATCACGGTCATCGGTAAGTCTCCTCCGAACGGCCTGTACCTATTGGTACCGACGTCCTGTTTCCTAGCGGTTAAGCAGTCATTTCCCGTGCGTGGCGGACTCGGCGACCTGCGGAAGACCGACCGGGATTTCCGGAATGCCGAGCAGCACCGGCACCTTGCGCTCGCCGCTGTCGTCGAAACCGATGGTCGGGTCCGACTCCTCCGGCGCGTTCACGAAGGACACGAAGCGCGAGAGCTTGCCCTCGTCCTCGAGCACCGCGGCCCACTCGTCCTTGTAGCCCTCGACGTGCTTGGCCATGGCGGCCTCCAGGTCGGCGGCGATGCCCAGGCTGTCCTCGCAGACCACCTGCTTGAGGTAGTCCAGTCCGCCCTCGAGGGCCTCCTGCCAGGGCGCGGTGCGCTGCAGGCGATCCGCGGTGCGGATGTAGAACATCAGGTAGCGGTCGATGTAGCGGATCAACGTCTCGTCGTCGAGTTCGCCCGCAAGCAGCACCGCGTGCTTGGGGGTCAGGCCGCCGTTGCCGCCGACGTACAGGTTCCAGCCGTGCTCGGTGGCGATGACGCCGACGTCCTTGCCCCGCGCCTCGGCGCACTCGCGGGCGCACCCCGACACCGCCAGCTTCAGCTTGTGCGGGGAACGCAAACCGCGGTAACGCTTTTCGAGCAGCACCGCCATGCCGACCGAATCCTGCTGGCCGTAGCGGCACCAGGTGGAACCGACGCAGGACTTCACCGTGCGCAGCGACTTGCCGTACGCGTGGCCGGATTCCATGCCGACGTCGACCAGGCGCTTCCAGATCAGCGGCAGCTGCTCCACCCGCGCACCGAACAGGTCGATGCGCTGACCGCCGGTGACCTTCACGTACAGGCCGAACTCCTTGGCGACCTCGCCGATGGTGATGAGCTGCTCGGCGGTCACCTCGCCGCCGGGCATGCGCGGCACCACCGAATAGGTGCCGTTCTTCTGCAGGTTGGCCAGGAAGTGGTCGTTGGTGTCCTGCAGCGACGCCTGCTCGCCGTCGAGGATGTGATCGCTCGAGGTGGAGGCCAGAATGGAGGCGACGGTCGGCTTGCAGATGTCGCAGCCGGTTCCGGTGCCGTACTTGGCGATCAGCGCCGAGAAGGTGCGGATGCCGGTGGACTGCACGATGTGGAACAGCTCGGCGCGCGACTGCGTGAAGTGCTCGCACAGCGACTTGGAGACCGCCACACCCGACTGCTCGAGGAGCTTCTTGAGCATGGGAACGCAACCGCCGCAAGAGGTTCCAGCATTGGTGCAGCTCTTGATGGCGGGCACGTCGCACGCCCCGTCGGCGATCGCACCGCAGATGGAACCCTTGGAAACGTTGTTGCACGAGCAGATCTGGGCGTCGTCGGGCAGCGCGTCCGCGCCCAGTTCCGCACCGGCCGGGGAGATCAGCGCGGCCGGATCGGCAGGCAGCGGGCGGCCGACCAGCGGGCGCAGCGCCGAGTACTGGGTGGCGTCGCCGACCAGCACACCGCCGAGCAGGGTCTCGGCGTCGTCGGAGACCACGAGCTTGGCGTAGGTGCCCTTGGCGGCGTCGTGCAGGACCACCGACAGCGCGCCCTCGGTACGGCCGTGCGCGTCACCGAAACTCGCGACGTCCACGCCGAGCAGCTTCAGCTTGGTGGACAGGTCCGCGCCCGGGAACTCGCCCGCGCCGCCGAGCAGGCGGTCGGCGACCACCTCGGCGGTGCTGTAGCCGGGGGCGACCAGGCCGTAGCAGACGCCCTCGACCGCGGCGACCTCACCGATGGCGTAGATGTTCGGGTCGGAGGTTTGCAGGCCGAGGTCGGTGATGACGCCGCCGCGCTCGCCGACGGCCAGACCCGCGCTGCGAGCGATCTCGTCACGCGGGCGCACACCGGCGGCGAAAACCACCAGGGCCGAGGACAATTCGCTGCCATCGGAGAAGCTGACCTTGAGTCGCTCGGCAAGCGGTGCGCCCTCGACGGTTTCGATCGAGGAGGTGCCGACCCCGGTGTGCACGGTCAAACCCAGTTCGGTGACCAGCTTTTCGAGGATCGCGCCGCCGCCCTCGTCGATCTGGGCGGGCATCAGCCACTTGTTGAACTCGACCACGTGCGGGGTCATGCCCAGCAGGCGCAGCGCGTTGGCGGCCTCGAGACCGAGCAGGCCGCCGCCGACCACGACGCCGACCGCGCCCGGACCGGCCGCCTCGGCCGCGGCCCGGATGCCGTCGAGATCCTCGAGGGTGCGGTAGACGAAGTTGCCGGGCAGATCATGACCGGGGACCGGCGGCACGAAGGCGTACGAGCCGGTCGCGAGAACCAGTGCGTCGTAGGCGATCACCTCGCCGGTGGAGGTGGTGACCTTGCGGTCGGTCTTGTCGATGGCGTCGGCCTTCACGCCCAGGCGCACCTCGACCAGATCGTCACCGGCGTACTCGTTGCCGGGCAGCGCCAGCGCGGACGCCTCCCAGGCGCCCACGTAGGAGGAGAGCCCGACGCGGTCGTAGGCGGCCAGCTTCTCCTCGCTGAGCACGATGACCTGCCAGGTCCCGGCCTCGTCGCGGGAGCGCAGCGCCTCCACGAAACGGTGTCCGACCATGCCGTGGCCGACCACCACAACGGTCTTGCGTTCGATGCTGTGGGTCATGACGGTCCCTCTTTCGCGAATGGGCGTCAGGCGCGAGCCGACGAGGTGGACGGGGAATCGGTGGCCGACTCTGCTTGCAACACAAGCGATTCGGCCTCGACGACGACATCGGCTTCGGCAGCGGCGCGCGAGCTCGGCCGGCGCAGGAAGACCGCCCAGCAGACCAGGGCGCAGAGCACGTAGAAGCCCATGAAGATCCAGAACGCGGTGGTCGCGGACTTGGTGGAGGCGTAGGAGGAGCGCAGCACCAGGTTGATGCCGACACCGCCGAGCGCGCCGAGGGCGCCGACGAATCCGATGAGCGCGCCGGAGGCGTTCTGCGCCCAGGCCGCGCGGTGTGCCGAATCACCTTGCAGGCTACGGGATTTGGCTTCGAACACCGAGGGGATGATCTTCGTCACCGCGCCGTTCCCGATGCCGGAAATGACGAACAGGGCAGTGAATCCGATGACCATGGCAACCATCAAGCTACCACCGAGATGGCCGCGGTGATCGCCCATCGTGCTCGAGACGGCCACCACAGTGGCGGCAATTGTCATGGCGCCGAACGTAATTGCGGTCACCTTGCTGCCACCGATGCGGTCGGCCCACTTGCCGCCGTACGGGCGGGCCAGCGAACCCAGCAACGGGCCGATGAAGGCGATCTGCGCGGCGTGCAGGGTGGCCGCGGCGACGCTCGCGCCGTCGGCCTTGAAGTTGATCTGCAGCACCTGCCCGAACGCGAAGCTGTAGCCGATGAACGAACCGAAGGTGCCGATGTACAGGAAGGCGATGGCCCACGACTGCGGCACCCGCAACGCCTTGACCATGTAGGACAGATCCGCCTTCTGGTTGCGCACGTTGTCCATGAACAGCGCCGCGCCGATGGCCGCGACCACGATCAGCACCAGGTAGACCGCGCACACCACCGAGGCATTGCCGTAGGCGTTGCCCAGGGTCGCGATCACCGCCAGGCCGATCAACTGCACCACCGGCACACCGATATTGCCGCCGCCCGCGTTCATGCCCAGCGCCCAGCCCTTGAGCCGTTGCGGGTAGAAGACGTTGATGTTGGACATCGACGAGGAGAAGTTGCCGCCGCCCAGACCCGCGAAGGCCGCCACGATCAGGAACGTCGTGTAGGAGGTGCCCGGCTGGTTGATGAAGTACAGCGTCAGCAGCGTGGGGATGAGCAGCAGCAGCGCGCTCACGATCGTCCAGTTGCGGCCGCCGAACTTGGCGGTGAGCACGGTGTACGGGATCCGCATGAAGCCGCCGACCAGGGTCGGGATGGCGCCCAGGAAGAATTTGCCCGCCGGGTCGATGTGGAAGACGGCCTGCGGCATGAACAGCACCATGACCGACCAGATCGACCACACCGAGAACCCGATGTGCTCGGCGAACACCGACCAGATCAGATTGCGGCGCGCGATGTCCTTACCACCGGCTTCCCAAGCCACGACATCCTCGGCATCCCAATGCTCGATGTCGCGCTTGCGGGTCAGCGTCGTCAACAAGAGGCCCTCCTGAAATCTGGATGGCCCCAAGGTAGAAAACGGGTATTGCGGCGATGCTGCGCGGAATGACCGTCAAATCAACGGTTGCTCACGAATATCCGGAACGCGGCGTGAGAAGTAGCCATTTGTTTCGGCCATGTGACACAACGGTTTCCGCCGGTCACGAACTGCCTGAAAACGAGAATTCGAGCCGTGAGGTGAGATCGCTGCCACACAGCATGATCCCAACCTCACGGCTCGGCAACTCGAACGGTGAATTTATTTCCAGGTGTCCTCGAGCAGCTGCGGCTTGCACGCCACCCAGCCGCCGACCATCAGCACCACGACCGCGAGGACCAGGAAGCCGAACGGCGCCAGCCAACCACCGGTCATCGTGTGCAGCGCACCGAACAGCAGCGGGCCGGTGCACGCCACCGAGTAGCCGACGCCCTGTGTGAATCCGGACAGCGCGGCCGAACCGGCGCCCGTGCGGGTGCGCAGGTTGATCAGGGTCAGCGCCATCGGGAACGTCGACGGGCCCAGACCCAATGCCAGCACCCACACCAGCGGGGCGGCCATCGGCGCGAACAGCAGACCGGCGAAGCCGATCAGGAAGAACACCGCGCAGCCGATCACCATCGGGAACGGATTGGCCATGCGCGCCAGCACGACCGGTGCGCCCAGCGCGGCGACCAGACCGATCAGCGCGAAGATGCCGACCATGCTGCCGCCGAAGGAGGCGCTGGCCCCGGCGTCGCTGAAGATCGTCGGCATCCAGGTGAACAGCGAATAGGTGATCAGCGAGGTCATGCCGAACATGAAGGCCATGCCCCAGGCCAGCGGCGAACGCCACACCCGGCCGGATTCCGTCGCGTCGGACGGCAAGACGGTTGCCTCCGAAGCCAATTCGGTGGTGTCGACCCGAGCACGCTGACGGCGGACCCGCAGCACCGCGATCCACGGCAGGGCGGCGGCGAAGGCCAGCGCGGCCCACATGCCCACCGAGACCCGCCAGCCGTGCGCGTCGGCGATCGGCACCGTGATCAGCGCCGGGAAGACCGTGCCCAGCTGCACCATCACGATGTAGACCGAGCTGAGCACCGCCAGTCGATCGGAGAAGTACCGCTTCACCAGCGGCGGGATCACGATATTGCCGATGCCCATACCGGCCAGCGCGAAGGCCGAGAAGGCCAGCAGCTCCCAGGTATTGGGCACGATGGCCCGCAGCACCTGGCCGACACCGGTCATCAGCATGGCCACCAGCGCGGTCATCTCCAGGCCCAGGCGACGCGAGATGATCGGCGTGATCAGCCCGCCCAGGGCGAACATGGCGGTCGGCAGCATGCCGAAGACGCCGACCACGGCGGTGGAATAGCCGATGTCCTGGCCGATCCGCCCGGCCAGCGGGGTGAACGCGGTGACGGCCACGCGCAGCGTCAGCGCGGACATCACGATCGCGGCGAAGACCAGGACGCGGCCCTCGAACAGCGAGCGCTTCGAGAGTTCGTGCGACGGGAGCGGGGTGCGATCGATGGTGGCGGGTCGCCGGGGTGCGGGGGCGGTCCCCCGCGAGGTTGTCATCGTCTCATCCATCGTCGCAGTCACCACGAAATCATAGGATGACCCGATGATGTGATGCAACGAATGTGAGGCAGGGTACGCTGTCCCCCGTGCAACCAGTCCGGCGCACGAGCCTCATCGCCCAGGTGACAGAGCAGCTTCGTGCCGAAATCCGTTCCGGCCGTTGGGCCGTCGGCTCGCGTATCCCCACCGAGCCCGAACTCACCGAACTCACCGGCACCGGCCGCAATACGGTGCGCGAGGCCGTCCAGGCGCTCGTGCACGCCGGCATGCTGGAACGCAGACAAGGTTCGGGGACCTACGTCATCTCCACCTCCAGCCTCGGCGGGACGCTGTCGTCCTATTTCGCCGACGCGCATCAGCGCGATCTGCTCGAGCTACGGCAGGCCCTCGACACCACCGCGGCCCGGCTGGCGGCCAAGCGACGCGACGAGACCGATATGGCAACCCTGCGGCGACTGGTCGAGGATCGAACCCGGTTCTGGGACACCGACTTCGAGGCCGCCATCGAGGCCGACGTGCAACTGCACCGCGCGATCGTCGTCGCCAGCCACAATGCGGTATACCTGGAGTTCTACGATTCGCTGCTGCCCGTCATCGCCGAGGGGATCCGCTTCCGCTCCGAACGCGAGGGCGAGACCTATCACGAGGAGCACGCGGAACTGGTGCAGGCGGTCATCGACGGCGATCCGGAACGCGCGGCCCGCACCGCCAACTGCTTCCTCGACTCGCTGATGGCCGAATACCGGACGCTTGATACAAAATTCGAGTAACCGGAACGTCACCGCTCACAACTTCGAAAAGTGAGCTGGAATTACCGTTCCTGTCACCGAAAGCCATTCGGATGTAAAAAGCACTTCCTACGGTTGACGCGACCGCACCGGTTCCCCTCCACGACCGGGGACCGATTGATGAGGGCGGTCGCGACAGCCGAGAGGACACCTGCTCATGGCAACCGTTGTAGAGGCACCGGACACCGCCTTCGCCTATCAGAGACGCGGACGGTGGATCGACCGGTGGGAACCGGACAACAATGAATTCTGGGAAAACGGGGGTAAACAAACAGCCCGCAAGAATCTGATCTTCTCCGTGTTCGCGGAGAACCTCGGATTCAGCATCTGGGTCATCTGGGCCAGCATCGTGACCGCCATGGGCTCGGCCGGATTCGCCTTCCTGGGCGCCAAGAACCCCGACGCGGTGAACAACGCGCTGCTGCTCACCTCCACCCCGACCCTGGTCGGCGCGGCGCTGCGCGTCCCCTACACCTTCGCCATCCCGCGCTTCGGCGGCCGGGCCTTCACCGCCTTCAGCGCGGCCATGCTGCTGATCCCCACCCTGGGCATCGCCTACTTCATCAACCACCCGAGCACACCGATGTGGGTGTTCATGGTGCTCGCCGCGCTCGCCGGTGTCGGCGGCGGCAACTTCTCCTCCTCGATGGCCAACATCAACTTCTTCTACCCCGAAGGCAAGAAGGGCACCGCGCTGGGCATCAATGCCGCGGGCGGCAATCTCGGTGTGGCACAGACCCAGTTGTTCGTGCCGCTGATCATCACCCTGGGTACGCACATCTTCGCCAAGAACCCGGGCGGCTACCGGTTCGGCATCACCCTCGCGGTGCTCATGTGGATTCCGTTCATCCTGATCGCCCTGTTCGGCGCGCTGCGCTACATGGACTCGCTCTCCGGCGCGAAATCCGACGGCTCGTCCTACAAGGCGGCCCTGAAGAACCCGCACACCTGGGTGATGGCCGTCCTCTACATCGGCACCTTCGGGTCCTTCATCGGCTTCTCCTTCGCCTTCCCGACCCTGCTCAAGGCCAACTTCCCGAGCCTGGCCAAGATCGGCTGGATGGGCACGCTCGGCAACCTCGCCTTCCTCGGCGCGCTCGTCGGGTCCATGAGCCGGCCCTTCGGCGGGTGGATCGCCGACAAGCTCAGCGGCGCGAAGATCACGCTGTACGTGTTCGGCGGCATGGCGATCTCGGCCGCGCTCATCGTGGCGTCGTTGTCCGCCAAGAACTTTCCGCTGTACCTGATCTCGTTCCTGCTGCTGTTCGTGTTCAGCGGCATCGGCAACGGGTCCACCTACCGGATGATCCCGATGATCTTCACCGCCGAAGCGCGCAAGCGCGCCTCCGAAACCGGCGGGGACATCGCGGAGGCGCTGGTCTCGGCGAAGCGGCAGGCGGGCGCGGCGATCGGTGTCATCGGCGCGGTCGGCGCGGCGGGCGGCTGGGTGTTGCAGCAGGCGCTGCGGCTGTCGAACACCCACTACCACAGCATGAATCCGGCGTTCTGGGGTTATGTGGTCGCCTACCTCGCCATGGGCGCGCTGACCTGGTGGTTCTACCTGCGGTCGTCCTTCGCCGTGGGGCGGGCGCCCTCGCTGGCGCACGCCAACGTGTAGAGGGCCCAACTCTCGGGGGCTCTCGGGGGTAAACCCCTGAAACCCCGAAGGCCCAGAGACTTTGGAAGCGTGCCTTCCGAAGATCCCCTCCCCTCGGGGGATTGAAAAGGCCGCGCCGGATTCGTCGCCCGGCGCGGCCCTTTTCGTGTCGAGGCTCAGAGCAGCAGGCGGATCATGTCCGCGGTGCGGGCCAGGCCCGGGAACGACTCCGGCGTGGACCGGGGATGCAGGGCATGGACCGCGAGCCGGAACATGACCGCGCGCACCAGCATCTGCGGCCACTCCGGCAGATCCGCCCAGCGCTCCAGCAGACCGTCGTCGGCGCCGCCCCACGACAGCGCGTCGACCACGATCACCGCCGCCGCCCACGGGGCGGGCCGCCAGTACGGGGTGATGTCGGTGAGACCCGGCGCGAAACCGCCCGCGAACAGCACGGTTCCGAACAGGTCACCGTGCACCAGCTGCGCGGGCGTGCTCACCGGCTTGCGCAGGGTGGACAGCTGGGTGATCAGCGTCAGGCTGCGGTCCCCGTCGGGCGAGGTGGACGGCAGCATGCCGCCCAGCTTCAGGCTGCGCAGCGGAACCGCCTCCCACGCAGCACGATCCGACGCCGCGAACACGTCCACGTCCGCCCACGGGGCCACCGGTTGCGCGGCCAGGAAGCGGGGGCGTTCCAGCTGCACCGTCTTCTGATGCAGGCGCAGCGACAGCGAGACCACCTCGTCGTGCCGCGGCTCGGGCAGCCCCTCGAGATAGGTGTCGGCGCGCCAACCCGAGACGACATAACGGCCGTCGGTGGCGCGCACGGGACGCGCCAAGCGGATCCCGTCCACCCGCAGCGTCTCGCGCACCTTCGCCGACCAGGCGGCCCGGGCGTGATCGGTCACCGGGCTCAGCACCACATCGCCGAGTCGCCAGCCGCCGTCCCAATTGCCCAGCGGAACCGGCGCTTCCTCGCGCAACCCGAAGGTCGAGCGCACATGCTCGGGAGGTTCCACAGCAGTCATGGTCACGCGCGTACCGTACCGCCGTAAAGAGGCGGGAATCGGACGCCACACCGGATAACCGACCACCCGGAACGAACTCGATAAGTTGCCGGAAATTTTGCTGGTCGAGGCAGTGCAGGGGCCCGGAAGTCGTACTCCCGGACCCCTATTCGCTCAGTACACCGGCAGGGACGGGTCAACCTGGTTGGCCCAGGCGATGATGCCCAACCCGCCTCTCCGCGACTTCAGGCCAGACCCGGGTGCCGTCGAAGTTCCGCCGGCGACCGGCGGTCCTGAGCCCAACCAATTTCGGAGGTACCCAAGGAGTTACCCGGATCCTTCCGAAACCAGTTGTCTCGTCCCGATTACTCGGAACCGACTCAGTACACCGGCAGGGACGGGTCAACCTGGTTGGCCCAGGCGATGATTCCGCCCTGGAGGTGGGTGGCGTCGGAGAAACCGGCGTTCTTGAGGGCCGCGAGGGCCTCGGCGGAGCGGATGCCGGTCTTGCAGTGCAACACGATCGGGGTGTTCTGCGGGAGTTCGGCGAGGGCCTCGCCGGAGAGGATGCGGTCCTTGGGGATCAGGGTTGCGCCCTCGATGCGGACGATGTCCCATTCGACCGGTTCGCGGACGTCGATGATGGCGACGTCCTTGCCCGCGTCGAGCATGTCCTTGAGCTCGCGCGCGGTGACGGTGGAACCGATCGCGGCGGCCTGGCCCTCCTCGGAGACCACACCGCAGAACGCGTCGTAGTCGATGAGCTCGGTGATCGGCTCACGCTCGGGATCGCGGCGCAGCTTGATGGTCCGGTAGGACATGTCGAGTGCGTCGTAGACCATCAGACGGCCCAGCAGCGGGTCGCCGATGCCGGTGATCAGCTTGATCGCCTCGGTCACCATGATCGAGCCGATGGACGCGCACAGCACGCCCAGCACGCCGCCCTCGGCGCAGGAGGGGACCATGCCCGGCGGCGGGGCCTCCGGGTACAGGTCGCGGTAGTTGATGCCGCGACCGTCGGGGGCGTCCTCCCAGAAGACCGAGACCTGGCCCTCGAAGCGGTAGATGGAACCCCACACGTAGGGCTTGCCGGCCAGCACCGCCGCGTCGTTCACCAGGTAGCGGGTGGCGAAGTTGTCGGTGCCGTCCACGATCAGGTCGTACTGGCGGAACAGCTCGATGGCGTTGTCGGGCTCGAGGCGAATCTTGTGCAGCTCCACGGTGATTCCGGAATTGATCTCCAGAATCGAATCGCGCGCGGAGTCGGCCTTGGAACGGCCGATATCGGACTCGCCGTGAATGATCTGACGCTGCAGGTTGGACGCGTCGACCTCGTCGAACTCCACGATGCCGAGCGTGCCCACGCCCGCGGCGGCCAGATACAGCAGCGCCGGGGAGCCGAGCCCGCCCGCGCCGATGACCAGCACGCGCGCGTTCTTCAAACGTTTCTGCCCGACCGTCCCGAGATCCGGAATGATCAGATGGCGGCTGTAGCGGGCGACCTCGTCCCGGGTCAGCTCCGCCGCAGGCTCCACCAGGGGCGGCAGGGAGGCATGCGATGACACGTCTTCGGACTCCTCAATCGAATTCGCCGGATACTCGCGGCCATTGCTGCAACACCGGGACATGCGGCGTTCTTCCCCAAGCCTAGGGGAGGTTCAACTCTCGAAGACTCTCAGGGGCTGACGCCCCTGAAACCCCCTGAAGGGGTCGGCACTCAGGGGCTGACGCCCCTGAAACCCCTTGGAGGGGGTTGTGCGCTCAGGGGGCCGACACCCTGTAACCCCTCGAGGGCGGGGAGGTCAGAGCCAGGCGGGGAGGTCGAAGAGGCGGAACAGGTCGGGGGCGTGGAAGATGTCCATGCGGGTGATGCCGCCCTCGGCGAGGGTGAGGACGTGCAGGTTGGCGGCCTCGAAGATGTCGCCGCGGCGGACGTAGGCGGCCAGGGCCGGGCGGTCGCAGGCGCGGGTCGGGATGAGACGGAAGCCGCCGTCGCGGGCGAAAACCCGGGCCAGGAACGCGGTGACCGCGTCGCGGCCGTCGAACCACGCCAGGATGGGCGGCATCTGCAGCATCGCGTCGTCCCGCAGGACGCGTTTCAGGGCCTCGATGTCCATCGCCTCGAAGGCTTCGACATAGCGCTTCAGCAGTTCCCGCTGCTCCTCGTCGCCGAGCTCGGCCGGGCCGGGCGGGACCGCCGACAGCTGCGCGTGCGCCCGCTGCAAAGCGCTGTTCACCGCCGCGGTGCTGGTGTCCAGCAATCCGGCGACCTCGTTGGCCCGCAACGCGAGCACGTCGCGCAGGATCAGCACCGCGCGCTGCAGCGGCGGAAGATGTTGCAGCGCCGCCACGAACGCCAGCCGCACGCTCTCGCGGGCCGTGACCACCGCGGCCGGGTCGCCATCACCCAGCAGCGCGTCGGGAAACGGCTCCAGCCAAGGCAATTCGGGTGACCGCTCGAGCGGTTCGGGGCCGTACGCCGGATTCGGCGGCGTGAGATCCACCGGCAGCGCCCGCCGCTTCGCGCTCGCCAGCGCGGTCAGGCAGACGTTGGTGGCGATCCGATACAGCCACGTCCGTATCGAAGCCCGTTGCGGGTCATACGATTCCGCCGCCTTCCACGCCCGCACCTGGATCTCCTGCACCAGATCCTCGGCATCATGCAGCGACCCGGTCATCCGGTAGCAGTAGGCGAGCAGTTCCGAACGGTGGGCATCGGCGACGGCGACCACGTCGTCGACAGTGGCGGTCATCCCACCTTGCTAGCACGGCAACGGCTCCCCGTCGAGCGACGGGACGTCTACTCCATCGAGCGACGGAACGGCCGCCCCGTCGAGCGCGGAGATGGCCGCGGCCTTCGGATCAGCCTCCTACCGGCACCTGGTCGGCGCGGTCGCCCTCTGTGTCGCGCTTGCCAGCACGCACGGCTCGCTGCCCGCTGCGACGGTGCCGCGACGTCGGCCTCCGCGATCGTCCGGAGAGCGCGAATCCCTCATCACCGAACGTCGGAACGACGCCTCGGTCCAGGCGTCCCGCGAGCGCCGAGAGAGGACGCGGGCGAGCGGAGCGGGTCCGCGACATCGAGGGCGATGAGTTTTCGCGGGGCGGTGAGTACGTACCGGTGACATCCCTCTCCGCCTGGAAGGCAACACCCCATGACCACGCATCAGCGCTGGACGCTCGCCTTAGCTTCGGTGGCGTCCCTCATGGTGGGGCTCGACGCGCTCGTCGTGACCACCGCGCTCAACACCATTCGCGTCGAGCTCGGCGCCTCGTTGGAGGCGCTCGGCTGGACGCTCAACTCCTACACCCTCGCCCTGGCCGTACTGCTGCTCACCGCCGCCGTGCTCGGCGATCGATTCGGCCGCCGCCGCCTGCTCATCGCCGGGCTGGTGCTGTTCACCGCGGCCTCGGCCGCCTGCGCGCTGAGCACCGGCATCGGGTGGCTCATCGCGGCCCGCACGGTGCAGGGGGCGGGCGCGGCGATGATCATGCCCGCCTCGTTCGCACTGGTCGGGGTGGCGTTCCCGCCCGAGCAGCGGGGCAAGGCCATGGGCATCTTCTCCGGTGTCGTGGGTCTGGCGATCCTCGGCGGACCGGTGGTCGGCGGCGCGGTCGTGCAAGGACTCACCTGGGAGTGGATCTTCTGGCTCAATGTGCCGATCGGCCTGGCGCTGATCCCGCTGGTGCGGCGCTTCGCGGCCGAAAGCACCGGGCCCGCACGGGATGTCGACCTCGTCGGCGTCGTACTGTCCGGCCTCGGCGTGCTCGGCCTGATCCTGGGCCTGGTCCGCGGCAACACCAGCGGCTGGAGCAGCGCCGAGGTGCTGGGCGCGCTGCTCGGCGGGGTGGCGCTACTGGCCGCCTTCGTCGGCTGGGAGTCGCGGGCCCGGCAGCCGATGATTCCGCTGCGGCTGTTCACCCATCGCGGTTTCAGCGCCGCCAATCTGGCGGGCGTGCTCATGACCGCCGCGCTGTTCGGCACCGCGTTCTTCTTCGCCCAGTACTTGCAGGCCGGATTGCACAACAGTCCGTTGGGCTCGGGCCTGCGGCTGCTGCCATGGACCGCAACGCTTTTCGTGATCGCGCCGCTCGCGGGGTCGAGCATGGCCCGCGTCGGTGAGCGACGGCTGGTGGTGAGCGGCCTGCTGCTCGCGGCCGTCGGCTTCGGCTGGATCGCGCTGGCCGCCGGGACCGGCGCAGGGTACCCGGCCCTGGTCGTGCCCATGCTGCTCGCGGGGGTCGGCATCTCGGCCGCCATGCCCGCCGTGCAGAACGCCGCCATCAGCTCGGTCGAACCGGAGGCCATCGGCACCGCATCGGGCATCTACAACGCCGCCCGGCAGTTCGGCGGCAGCCTCGGAATCGCCGTCACCTCAGCGGTTTTCACCGCCACGGGCGGCTACGGCAGCACGCTCGCGGTGCAGCACGGCTTCCGGGCCGCGATTCTCGCCAGCGCGGCGAGCGCGGGCCTGGGAGCCCTGGTGGGCCTGGGTGTCACTGTCCGGCAACGGAGTTCGGCGATTCCGGCCGCCGAACCGGTGGCCGCGGCGGCCTGACGCGCCGCGATCCAGGGGAAGACGACCCCTATCCGCGGGGATACGGCCAGGGGTTGAAGCGGCAGGACTTGCCGTCCATCGGCACCACGCCTTCGGGATCGAGCTTCGCGATGTCGTTGTTCTTGATCCCGAAGGTCTGCTGCATCATCACCGGCGCCAGGCCGCCGTCGGTCTCGCACGGCTGATGCTCGTGATAGCCGATGGCATGTCCCACTTCATGATTGATCTGATACTGCCGATACGACCCGACATCGCCCTCGTCCGAGAGCGCGCCGCGCACCCACCGCACCTCCGACAACAGCACCCGGCCGAGATCGGCGTTGTAGCAGGAGGAGTCGATCGGGATCTCGAATCCGCAGGACTTGCGGGTGGTGTCGCGCGAGGTGAGCGAGACGCGGAAATCCGGGGTGCCGGTGTCGATGCGATGGAAGGCGAAACGCGGATCATGGGTCCAGGACTTGGGATTGGACAGCGTGGCGTCGATCATCTTGCCGATGGCGTCGTCGCCGCCGAGGCTCGCGGTGTCCACGCCGTCCTCCACCTCGACGGTGTAGTTGAAGACGTGTTCGGAGCCGGTGCCCACCTGACCGGTGGTGCCCGGCACCACATGCCAGCTGCCCTTGCCGGTGTCGGTGTAGGAGCCGCCCGCGGGGACCACGCCGGAAGGCAGGTCCACCGCGTACTTTCCGTCGCCCTTGGGTCCGCCGTAGATGCCGCTGGGCTTGTCGGTGTGCGCGCTCAGATGACCGAAGCCGGGGAGCCCGGTGTCGCTGTCGCCGGTGTGGCGCAAGGCATCCACGGCGACCAGGACGGTGATCACCAGCAGCACGGGCAGCGCGTAGGCGCGCCAGCCGTAGGTGTTCACGAAGCGGCCCAGCGGGCTCTGTCGTTTGGTCTCGCGGTCGGGGCGCTGCCGGTTGGGGCCGTCGGCGGGCGGGGCGGTGGGGTCCCAGCGCGCCCGGAGCGGCTGATGGGAGGAAACCTGCGGCATCGGGGCCGGTGCGACCGGGGTCTGCACCGCCGGAGATACCGACGGGCCGGTCTGCGATGTGCCGGTGTCGGAATACAAACCGAGCGGATCGTAGATCGGCCCGGTGGGTCTGCCCCGGCGTGTGGTTCCACGCCCGCCGGAATCGCTACCCCCATGGTCGGTCACGACAGACAGACTCTCACAGTGCGGCCCGATGCACTCGGGCGCGGGGTTGGGGTCCGGTATTGCTGCGAGATATCTCACCCCAATGGGGCAGATCTCACAATTCGGGAGATGTGCTACACAGTTGTGATCGGCCTCGCATAATCGACGCCACAATATTCGGAACCTGGATCTGCACCGGCCCCCCGAGCGAGTATCGTTCGGTGGATACCGCCCGGTGAACATCCTTCCCGCCGGGAATCAACTGGGAGATCGGAAATGACTGACCTCGTGGACCGGATGACTTCGCACCGCATGTCATCCGAGGCGACGAGCAAGCGCGGCACCCGCCTGCCTCGGGAGGCGCGCCGGGCACAGCTACTCGCCGCGGCCAGCGAGGTCTTCGTGCAGCGCGGCTATCACGCCTCGGGCATGGATGAGATCTCGCAGTGCGCCGGCGTGAGCAAACCGGTGCTCTACCAGCACTTCTCGAGCAAGCTCGAGCTGTACTTGGCCGTGCTGCAGAACTATGTCGACGCGCTGGTCTCCAGCGTCCGCCAGGCCCTGCGCTCCACCACCAGCAACAAGCAGCGCGTGCGCGCCGCCGTGCAGGCGTACTTCGATTTCGTCGATCACGAAACCCAGGGCTTCCGACTGGTTTTCGAATCCGATCTGACCAACGAGCCGCAGGTGCAGCGCCGCGTCGAGCAGGCCACCGAGGCGTGCGTGGACGCGGTCTTCGACCTCGTCGCACACGATTCCGGTCTCGACCCCTACCGGGCCCGCGTGCTCGCGGTCGGCCTGGTCGGCGCCAGCCAGCTCAGCGCGCGCTACTGGCTCGAGGCCGATCGCCCGATTCCCAAGGATGACGCGGTGGATACCACCGTCGCGCTCTGCTGGGGCGGGCTCAAGCACGTGCCCTTGCATCCGATCGACTGAGACAATAATTCTCTCAACTCTCGAGGCTCTCAGGGGTAAACCCCTGAAACCCCAACAAAGAGAAAGAAATTGCCCCGCCCAGTAGATGGGCGGGGCAATTTCTTTATGTTCCAGAGAGTTTGGAGTGTCCGGTTCAGACAGCCGCGAAGCCGACCCGGCCCGAGGAGGGGGTCCCGATCTCGACATAGGCGACCTTGCTGGCCTGGATCAGGAACTTGCGGCCCTTCTCATCGGTCAGCGCCACGACGCCACCCTCACCCTGCAGCGCGCCGGTAACGGCCGCCTCGACCTCGGCGGGCGTCTGCGAGCTGTTGATGACGAGCTCACGCGGGCTATCCGAAATGCCGATCTTGACCTCCACGGCCAACCTCCGAACCTAGAGTCCTAGTGCTGTCCTGATCACGCTAGCGCAGCCGCGACAGCGGCCGCCCGCGACCGCCTGCGCTGTCAGCGAACAGATGGGAGCGAGCGGTCAGGCCAGACCCAGCACCCGCATGCGTTCGGCATGGCTGTTCTGCATGTGCTCGAAGAGGGTCGCGATGCCGCTCAGGTCGCCGGTGGCGGTGAGCACCAACTCGGTGAGCTCATCGCGCTGCGCCATCACGTACTGCGCCTGGGTGATGGCCTCGCCGAGCAGGCGGCGGCCCCACAGCGCCAGCCGGTCCCGCTCGGACCGGTTCTGCTCGACCGCGGTGCGCACCTCCTCGATCACGAACTCGGAGTGACTGGTCTCGGCCAGCACATCGCGCACCACGTCGGCGACCTCGGGAGCCAGGGCGCCGGCGATCTCGGTGTAGAAGTCGGCGGCGATGCCGTCACCGACGTAGAACTTCACCATCGACTCCAGCCAGGTGGAGGGGTCGGTGGAGGCGTGATAGGCGTCCAGCGCCCGCACGAACGGGGCCATGCCGTCGAAGACGTCCACGCCGCGATCGGCCAGGGCCGCCTCGAGCGTCTTGAAATGCTCCATCTCGTTGCCCGCCATCTTGGCGACGGCCACCCGGCCGCGCAGGCTCGGGGAGAGCTTGGCCTCTTCGGCGAGACGGTAGAAGGCGGAGATCTCGCCGTAGGCGAGAACCGCGAACAGGTCGGTGACTCCGGGATGTTCGGCGGAAATACGACCGTCGGACGACTCCGACGCGGCGCCGAGCGCAGTGGACGAGTTTGCTCCCATGAGACCCCACCCTAGCGGCAGAAAATGACGAGCATTCGCCCATCGGTGACACATCATCAGGCTTACGCTCGAAAAGCTCGAATGGCCTTGTGCCACAGTACTATTCACAAACCTACCGGTCGACTCGGAGGGCCGGACAGGGCACCACCCCGGCAGGAGTCCGCCATGCCTGTTCCAATCCAGAACCTCGTCATCCTCGGCGACAGCCTCTCCGACATCGGCATCAAACGCGAATCGCCCGCCGGCATGTTCGCCCGCGCCGTCGGCAAGATGCGCACCAACGAGGTCGGCCGCTACAGCGACGGCAAGAACTGGACCGACTTCGTCGTCGAATGGATCGGCGGCCAGTCGCTGATCCGGGCCAGCAGGAAGGAAACCGAGGACGCCACCGCACCGCATCGCCAGCTCACCAGCGACTCGCTGGTACTGGGCAGCACCAGCAACGCCACCCGGTTCCCCGTGTTCTACGCCAATTACGCCGAGGGTGGCGCGGTCGCGGCCGACGACACCGCCGACAAGGCAGGCGGGCTCGGCCACCTGCGACCACAGGTCGAGAAGTACATCGCGGCCCGCCGCGCCATGCTGAACAACCCGCCACCGGCCGCGCAGGGCATGTCCCAGAACGAGTATCCGGGCGCGACCCTGCACATCCTCTGGATCGGGCTCAACGACCTCATCACCGCCGGGCGGCCTGTCCCCGACGACAACAGCGCCAAATCCGGCACCGGAATCGGTCCGATCATCCGCGATATCTGCTCGCTGGTGAATCTGATCCCGAGTTCACTGCCCACCAATCCGTCGCTCGAGCATTTCGTACTCGTCGACCTGCCCAGTCCGCTGGTCTCGGTCCGGTTCCAGGACAAGGCCGCCGACAAGGGCGACGCCTCGGTCGAGCAGGCGGTGAAGAACGTCGCGAAATTCAATGACGCGCTGCAATATCTGGCCGGGCACTGGCCCGCGCCCGGCCCGAAGGACGGGCCCGGCGCGACCCCGGCCAATATCACCTTCGTGCCGATGAGCCAGTTCATGCAGCACGTCTCGGACAACGCGGCCGCGTTCCAGCTCACCCGGCTGGCCCAGGACCACGGCCCCGTGCCCTATCTGGGCATGGCCGACGCGACGCCACCGGCCATCCGGCGAGCGCTCACGACCAGCGATCTGGCCCACCCCACCCAGGCCGTCTACGAACTCATCGCACGCGAGATCGTCGACGTCGTGGTCCCGAAATACAGTGTGGGACGGCTGAATCAGCAGTCCTGGCCCGCCTTACGGCCGTATCCGAACGCGTGATCGGGCCGGATCACGTGATCAGGCCAGGTCGCGCAGGAACTTGTCCAGGTACATCCACGTGGTGTCGCGGGCGATGAGGATGCCGAGGTGCGATCCGGGGGCGGTCTCGTAGCGCACCTCGGCCGAACCGGTCAGGGTCTCGGTGCCGTGCTCGACGGCGGCGGCCGCGGTGATCGCGTCGTTCGGGCCGCCCACCAGCAGCACCGGCTGGGTGATGTCGGCCAGCGCGATCTCGCGGTCGGCCAGGTGCACAACGCCCTTGCCGATGTCGTTGTTGAGGATGAAACGGCCCCACAGCTGGTTGTAGAAGCGGCCCGGATAACCCGGCATCGCGTTCTGGAACCGGTCGATGGTCTCCATCCGGGCAAGCGTCGTGGTGTCCGTGAGATTGCTGGCAATGAAGTAGGGCCGCTTGAGTTCTCGTTCCCAGGCGGTCGCGCGGTAAGCGATCCGGGTCAACTGCGCGGACACCCCGCCGGCCGCGCGAATGGCGGCGGTCGCGGTGCGGCCGCCGTCGAGGCGGGCCAGCGTGCGCAGCTCGCGCGCGCCGAACATGTGGTCGTAGCTCAGCGGCGCGCCCACGGCCGTCACCGAGCGGATGGGCAGCGTCTGGTCGGCCGCGGCGGTCAGCAGCGCCAGCGTGCCGCCGATCGACCAGCCCACCAGATCCACCGGACGCCCGCCACGATCGGCCGACACCTGGCGGATGGCCTCCGGCAGGATGTCCTCGATCCAGGTCTCGAAGCCCATCCGACGATCCTCGAAGGTGATGTCGCCGTAGTCGACCAGGTAGGGCGCGCGGCCGGACTCCAGCAGGAAGCGGGCCAGGCTCTGCTCGCGGCTCAGATCGAAGCAGAAGGCGGGCGCGGCCAGCGGCGGCACCAGCAGCACGGCCGGATCCTCGGCGCCCGCACCGTCGTAGCGGCGCAGTTCGCGATGCGGCGCGTCGGACAGCACCGTCGACGGGGTCGGTTCGGGGGCTGAGATGCCGTCGCCGAAGGTCAGTGCCCACAGATTCTGGGCGGCGGTAGTCACGGTGTCTGCCAAGCTCACGGCACAACCTTCGCAGATAGTGGTACACGGCGTATCACTCATGTGAGCAACTCAACTGCCGCGCCCCGAGCCCGCACGGCCACTCCGGACGAATTATGGTGCGCCGCAATCATTAACGCCAATGCGAAACGATGGATCGGTGCGCCCATCCGCTCGATATGCGCGCCTACCAGCGCAATAACGCTGCACATTAGCGGTGGCGGAAATCAGGGCGAAGGCCGTATCACGCTACAATCTCCGCGGACGGCGGAAATTCATGCCCGTAGTCCAGAGAAAATGTGCGCGCACTCCGATCCGCAACACTGCACCGCCGCGCCAGGTCGACGCCCATCCACCGGAGAGGCATCCCAGCAGCGGCGAGAAACGGATCAAGTGGTCGTCGCGGACCGTCCGGGTCCGCCCCACGCCTCGTGCGCGCGAGACGCGATAAACGAGGAAAGGCAAGAACCCTGAGCAAGATCACCGTAGAGCAGGAACCGGGTGTGGCGGAGACGCTGCTGACCGCGGAACTCGACGACACCCACCTCGCTCCTTCTTTCGCCGAATTGGGCGTGCGGCCGGAAATTGTCCGGGCCCTCGCCGAACTCGGCATCGAACGCACCTTCGCCATTCAGGAACTCACCCTGCCGCTCGCGCTGTCCGGTGAGGATCTCATCGGACAGGCCCGCACCGGCATGGGCAAGACCTTCGGCTTCGGCGTGCCGCTGCTGCACCGCATCGCCTCCGAGGGCTCCGGCACCAAGACCCTCGACGGCACCCCGCGCGCCCTGGTCATCGTGCCGACCCGCGAGCTGTGCATGCAGGTCACCGAGGATCTCGAGAACGCCTCCAAGTACCTGAAGGACGCCACCGGCACCAAGGTCCGGGTCACCTCCATCTACGGCGGCCGCCCCTACGACTCGCAGATCGCGGCGCTGCGCAGCGGCGTCGACGTGGTCGTCGGCACGCCCGGCCGCCTGCTGGACCTGGCCCAGCAGAACCACCTGATCCTGGGCAAGGTCCAGGTCCTGGTGCTCGACGAGGCCGACGAAATGCTCGACCTGGGCTTCCTGCCCGATATCGAGCGCATTCTCAACATGGTTCCCGAGCAGCGGCAGACCATGCTGTTCTCGGCCACCATGCCGGGGCCGATCATCACCCTGGCCCGCACCTTCCTCAACCGGCCCACCCACATCCGGGCCGAGGAGCATCACGAGTCGGCGGTGCACGACCGCATCGCGCAGTTCATCTACCGCGCGCACGCGCTGGACAAGAGCGAGCTCGTCGCCCGCATCCTGCAGGCCGAAACCCGTGGCGCCACCATGATTTTCGCGCGCACCAAGCGGACCGCGCAGAAGGTCGCCGACGATCTGGCCGAGCGCGGCTTCGCCGTCGGCGCGGTGCACGGCGACCTCGGGCAGATCGCGCGCGAGAAGGCGCTCAAGAAGTTCCGCGAGGGCAAGATCGACGTGCTGGTCGCCACCGACGTGGCCGCCCGCGGCATCGATATCGACGACGTCACCCACGTCGTCAACTACCAGTGCCCCGAGGACGAGAAGACCTACGTGCACCGCATCGGCCGCACCGGCCGCGCGGGCAAGACGGGTGTCGCCGTCACGCTGGTCGACTGGGACGAGCTCACCCGCTGGGCCATGATCAACAAGGCGCTCGAGCTGGGTATCCCCGAGCCGGTGGAGACGTATTCGCGTTCCCCCCACCTGTATGCGGAACTCGGCATCCCCGAGGGCGTCACCGGCATCGTCCGCAAGCGTCCCGTCGAGCGCGACCGCGACGAGGAGTCCGTCGTCGTCGAGCGCGAACGCCGCACCCCCCGCACCCGCAACCGCCGCCGCACCCGCGGTGGCCAGGCGGCCGAGGGTGAGACCACGGTGGTGACCACCGAAGCCCCTGCCGCCGAAGGCGATTCGACCGCCGACCCGGAGAAGTCGGGCCGCCGCAAGCGCCGCCGCCGCCGCGGCCGGGGCGGCAACGCCCAGGCCGAGGTCGCCGCGACGGTCACCGACACCGCGGAAGCACCCGAGGTTTCCACCGCGACCGAGGTTTCCACCGCCAACGCGCCCGAGTCCGGCAACGGCTCCCGCCGCAACCGCACCCGCAACCGCCGCGGTCGGAACTCTGCCGACAACAGCAACGGTGCCGCCCCGGTCACCGGCGTCATCGAGGCGGTCGACGCCCCGGCCGCCACGCCGACCACCGTTTCCACCGGGCTGTTCTCGCACGTCGAGGCTCCCGTCACCACCGCAGCGAACACCGCCCCGGCAGTGGCAAACACCGCCACCGCGGCGGCGGACACCGTCGTCACCGAGCCGGTCTCCGACCCGAGTGGCAACGGTCGCACCCGGACTCGCCGTGCGAAGGCCGACGTGCCGGCGGATGCGGCGGCCACCACCGAGGTCGCCGCGACCGAGGAGTCGCCCGCGCCGCGCAAGCGTCGCAGCACCAAGGCCGCCCCCTCGGAATCCACTCCGGTCGTGGAGGATTCGGCTGCGGTGGCAGATACCGCCGCGGCGGACGCGCCCCGCAAGCGCACCCGCAAGGCCGTCCGGCCCGAATCGGCCGCTGTGGTCGAGGGGTCGGCCGCCGAGACCTCCACCGTTGCCGAGCCGGTCGCCGAAGAGGCGCCGCGCAAGCGGACCCGTAAGGCGGCGAAGCCGGTCGAGGCCGAGGTGGTCGTGGCCGAGGCGGCGCAGGTCGCCGAGACTCCGGCCAAGCGCACCCGCCGTACTGCCAAGGCCGCGGCCGAAACCGCCGAGGTTGCGGTGGAATCGGTTGCCGCCGAGGCTGATTCGGCCGAGCCGGTACTGAAGGCTCCGCGCAGCCGGGCCCGAAAGGCCGCAACCGCCGAGGTGGCCGAAACCGCCGTGGCGGTCACCGACGCCTCGGACGAAGCGCCGAAGAAGACGGCCCGCAAGAGCACTCGCAAGGCCGCTGCCACCGAGGTCGTGGAAGAGGCCCCGAAGGCCGCCCCGCGCAAGCGGACCCGCAAGGCCGATGCCGAAGCGGGCGCTGCCGACGCGACGGTCGCCGAGGCACCGAAGGCACCGGCGAAGCGCACTCGCAAGGCCGTGGCGTCCACCACCGAGGCCGCACCGGAGGCCGAAACAGCCCCGCGCAAGCGAGTTCGCAAGGCCGTCGCCGTCGCGGAGGTCGCCGAACCGGCCACCGCCACGAACGGCGAGACCGCGGCTCCGGTGAAGCGGACCCGACGCAAGAAGGCCGAAACCGCCGAAGCCGCCGAAGTGGTGGCCGCCTCGGCGTAACCGCCGTATCAACGCAGACCGGCGCGGTCGCCACTTCGGTGGCGACCGCGCCGGTTGTGTGTGGCGGGCGGAGGGCGCGGCGGATCGGCTAGTCTCGCTGTCGTGCTCGCACCGGAG
>NZ_JBSGBY010000040.1:0-24583 GCF_053601505.1 Nocardia sp. NPDC004722 | reverse complement strand
CCCGCACCGGAGCAGACTCCGGCCGAGGGTGGCCGCCGCCGTCGCGCGCAGAGCCCCGAGCAGGCCGCGGGCCGCGGTACCGAACGCCACGCCGCCGCCCCGGAACGCAGCCCGGCCCCGGGTGAGGGTGGCCGACGCCGTCGTGCCCAGCCGGGCGACCTGCCGCCGCACCCGCGCCCGAATGTGCGCTATCGCGAACGCGATTCCGGCCGCATCGAACGCTGAGCAACTCGCGCCGTAGATTTCCGGCAATCCGGAAGTTCGGCACGAAATAACTTCAGACCGACAGCAATTCGCGCCCTCCACAACGAATGTGGAGGGCGCGAATGTTTTTCGTCGCCGATGTCCCGGACGTTATGCCCGCGCGGTACGCAGTTCTCGCGGCAGGGAGAAGACCAGGGTCTCATTGGCGGTGGTGACCGGCACCACCGAACCGAAACCGTGTTCGGCCAACAGGTCCAGCACGCCCTCCACCAGAATCTCCGGTACCGACGCGCCCGAGGTGACGCCGATGGTGCGGACACCCTCGAACCAGGCGGTGTCGACCTCACGCGCGTAATCGACCAGATAGGCGGCCCGCGCCCCGGCGGTCAGCGCGACCTCGACCAGCCGGACCGAGTTCGACGAGTTGCGCGAGCCGACCACGATCACCAGATCGCATTCGGGCGCCATCGCCTTGACCGCGGTCTGCCGGTTGGAGGTCGCGTAGCAGATGTCGTCGCTCGGCGGATCCTGCAGCTTGGGGAAGCGCTGCCGCAGCCGGTTGACCGTCTCCATGGTCTCGTCCACCGACAAGGTGGTCTGCGACAGCCAGATCACCTTGTTCTCGTCGCGCACGGTGACCTGATCGACGGCGTCCGGACCGTCCACCAGCTGCACGTGCTCGGGCGCCTCGCCCGCGGTGCCCTCCACCTCCTCGTGGCCCTCGTGGCCGATGAGCAGGATGTCGAAATCGTCGCGCGCGAACCGCTTGGCCTCCTGGTGCACCTTGGTCACCAGCGGGCAGGTGGCGTCGATGGTGTGCAGGTTCCGCTCGGCGGCCGATTCGTGCACGGCCGGGGACACGCCGTGCGCCGAGAACACCACGAGCGCGCCGTGCGGCACCTCGTCGGTCTCGTCGACGAAGATCACACCGCGCTCGCGCAGCGTCTCCACCACGTGCCGGTTGTGCACGATCTCCTTGCGGACATAGATGGGGGCGCCGTGCTTTTCGAGCGCCTTCTCCACCGTTTCTACGGCCCGGTCCACACCGGCGCAGTAGCCGCGCGGCTCCGCGAGCAGTACTCGCTTGGGAGCGTCGGCATCACCCGCCGCCGACCGGACGATTCCGACGTTCAAAGGGATTGCCGAGGACATGCCCCACAGAATACGTGTGCGCCCCGAAGCCCATTCGCGCGGAGGCTAGGGTCACAATCACTTTTTGTGGGTTCTCGCCTTTGCATCACACGGCGTTTCGGGCAGGCTAGGGGCATGTTCCGACCTCCGTTCCTGGCCCGGGTCGCCGCCGGGGCTGCCGTCTATGCCCTCGAGGAAACTCGTCGGCTACCGACCAACGCAATCAATTTCCCGATCACCGCGATCAGCCAGATGCTGCAGACGACCATGCACCTCCAGCAGTTCGTGACCAGCCTCGCTCTCAAGGGCGACGCCGTTTTCGACCGTTTGATCAACCAGCCGGAAGAGCAGCCGGCGTGGGCCACGTTCGATGAGGACGAGGACGACGAGCAAACGCCGAGCTTCGCTTCCGAATCGGTACGGCAGAGCCGTTTCGACCTCTTTACGGAGCCGGAACCGGCCACCGAGGAGGCCGCGGCGCCGGTCGCAGCGGCCGCCGCCGAACCCGTTGCGGCCGAAGCCGAGCCGGTGCCCGCCGAACCTGAACCGGTTGTCGCCGAGTCGGCCGCGCAGGAGGCCGCCGAACCGGAGACCGCCGAAACCCCGGCCCCCACAACGGCTTCCACCAACGGCCACAACGGCCACGTGGTGACCGAGCCGGAAGTGGCGGCCCGCTTCGACTACGCCAACCTCTCCATCGCCCAGCTGCGCGCGCGTCTGCGTCAGCTCAGCGTGGACGACCTGGCCGCCCTCCTCGCCTACGAGCAGGAGACCACCGACCGCGCCCCCTTCGTCACCATGCTGACGAACCGGATCGCGACGGTGAACAACTCTCGTTGACTCTCAGGGGCTTTGCCCCTGAAACCCCTCGAGATTGCGGGGCTCCACCCCGGACCCGATCATGCCGCCGCGGCGGTGCTCGACCAGTGCCGGTCGGCTGAGCTTCGGCTCGGGCGGCCGGCGCGTTTCGTCTCACCGGATTCGCGGGAAGTGGGCACCGCGCGAATCCGGTGTCGGGGCGTTGTGTGAGTGCAGTCGGTGGGCACTGACAGAATCGGTGTGGTGACCACCGATACGCCCGCGAAGCCGCCGAGCTCCACCGCCGAGAATCCGATGCCGGTGCGGACCATCGCGGTGAAGGTGGCGCAGTGGATCGACCGGCTGGGCGCGGTGTGGGTGGAGGGTCAGATCACCCAGATGAATGTGCGCCCCGGGACCCGCACCGCGTTTCTGGTGCTGCGGGATACGGCCGCGGACATGTCGCTGTCGGTGACGTGTGATCCGGAGTTGCTGCGTAGCTCGGCGGTGCCGTTGCAGGAGGGCAGCCGGGTCGTCGTCTACGGCAAGCTGTCGTTCTTCACCGGCCGCGGCACGGTGTCGTTGCGGGTCACCGAGATTCGCCCGGTGGGCATCGGCGAGCTGCTGGCCCGCATCGAGCGGTTGAAGGCGCTGCTGTCCGCGGAGGGCCTGTTCGATCCGCGGCTCAAGCGTCCGATCCCGTTCCTGCCCAATCGCATCGGCCTGATCACCGGCCGCGCCAGCGCCGCCGAGCACGACGTGGTGACGGTGGCGACCCAGCGCTGGCCCGCGGTGCGCTTCGAGATCCGCAATACCGCCGTGCAGGGCCCGACCGCGGTGCCGCAGATCCTGGAGGCCATCGCCGCCCTGGACGCGAATCCGGAGGTGGATGTGATCGTGCTGGCGCGTGGCGGCGGCAGTGTCGAGGATCTGCTGCCGTTCTCCGATGAGACCCTGTGCCGCGCGATCGTTTCCGCCACCACCCCGATCGTCAGCGCCATCGGCCACGAACCGGACAATCCGATCTCGGACTATGTCGCCGACCTGCGCGCCGCCACCCCCACCGATGCCGCCAAGCGCATCGTCCCCGACGCGGCCGCCGAAACCGCGCTGCTGCAGGAGTTTCGGGCCCGGGCCGCGGCGGCCCTGCGCGGCTGGGTGGATCGCGAGTCCCGCGCCCTGACCCAAATGCGTTCCCGGCCCGTGCTGGCCGATCCGCTGCGCCTGCTGGATCAGCGGCACGACGAGGTCGAGCGCCTGCGCGCGAACGGGCAGCGGGCCATCGACCACCTACTCAACGGTGAATCCACCACCACCCGGCACCTGCGCGAGAAACTGTCCGCGGTCGGCCCGGCCGCCACCCTGGCCCGCGGTTACGCGGTGGTGCAGCGGGTCAACGGCAAGGACCGCGAGGTGGTCCGCGCCATCGAGGATTCGCCGCCCGGCACCCAGCTCCGCATCCGCGTGGCCGACGGCGCGATCTCCGCCGCCGCGCTCGGCGCGCAGTCCCTTGTCCCCCGTCCGTCCCGAAAGGACTCCGAATGACCGACGACCGCGCCCTGACCGACGACCGCGCCGAGATCGCCACCTTCGGCTACGAGCGCGCCCGTGACGAGCTCGTCAATGTCGTGAAGATGCTGGAGCAGGGCGGCATGGATCTCGACGATTCCCTCGCGCTCTGGGAGCGCGGCGAGGCGTTGGCCACCCGCTGCGAGCAGCATCTGGCCGGTGCCCGCAAACGCGTCGAAGACGCGCTGGCGCACCGGACTCCGCAGGAGTGACGCGGGAGTGACCGCCTAGGTGTGCGGCAGCGGCTGGGCCCGCACCACCGCGGCGGCGAGGGTGTCGAAGGCATTGCCGTTGCCCGCGCCCTTGATCAGGACTCGGACGTCGCCGAAGTCGGCGATCCACGCGGGTTCGGAGCCCTGTTCGGCGTAGACGTTCCACATGTGGTCGCCGTGCTGCTGGGTGCCGGTCGACTTCGGGGTGGGGGCGTACTTGGTGGCGAGCGCGTCGACGCTCGCGTTGGACTGACTCAGCTGCATGTAGGTGCCCTGCGGCGTGATGTAGCCGACGGTGCTGACGTCACCGCCCCCGGTTCCGGTGATGGTGAAGTGGCTGCCGGAGTTGGGCGTCCACTTGTCGTCGCCGTCGTCGGGCAGTACCGGTAGCCGGATCGGGAAGGGCATCAGCCGCGCGTCGTCGGTGAGCGCCGCCTTCGCGTCGAAGTTCGGGATCTGCCCCTGCTTGGGGCCGCCCGTGGAGAACGAGCACTGACTGGCGATGCCCGCGATGACCAGGCAGATCAGCACCAGCGGAGCCAGGGACCAGATCAGATCCTTGTAATCGTGCTGAGTGCGCGGCTTTTGGTACGACACGCCCCCAGTATCCACGGCACCCGAGTGCGACCCTGCTCACAGGGCCGGTCGCGCAATCGTTTCCGTACGGCAGCATCCGTAAAGAGCCATGACCGGCCCGGAAGTGAAACGTCAGTACTTGCCGAGAGCCGAAATCGGCAATGCGACAATTTACCCAGCTTTAGACAACCAAGGAGGCTCTCGTCATGACCGCATCCAGCCGCCGTGAGGCACCGGACCGCAACCTAGCGATGGAATTGGTCCGTGTCACCGAGGCCGGGGCCATGGCCGCGGGCCGTTGGGTCGGCCGGGGTGACAAGGAGGGCGGCGACGGCGCGGCCGTCGATGCCATGCGGCAGTTGGTGGCGACCGTCTCGATGCGCGGCATCGTGGTGATCGGTGAGGGCGAGAAGGACGAAGCGCCCATGCTCTACAACGGTGAGCTGGTCGGCGACGGCACCGGCGCGGAACTGGATTTCGCGGTCGACCCGATCGACGGCACCACCCTGATGGCCAAGGGCTCTCCCGGCGCGATCTCGGTCCTCGCGGTCGCCGAGCGCGGCGCGATGTTCGATCCCTCGGCCGTGTTCTACATGGAGAAGATCGCCGTCGGCCCCGACGCCGCCGATGTGATCGACCTATCGGCCCCGATCGCGGAGAACCTACGCCGGGTCGCGAAGGCCAAGAACTCCTCGGTCTCAGACCTCACCGTCTGCATCCTGGACCGTCCCCGCCACGCCGACTACATGAAGCAGGTCCGCGAGGCCGGCGCCCGCATCCGCCTCATCTCCGACGGTGACGTCGCGGGCGCGATCGCCTGTGCCCGTCCGGAATCGGGCGTGGACATGCTGATCGGCATCGGCGGCACCCCCGAGGGCATCATCGCCGCGGCCGCCATGCGCTGCCTGGGCGGCGCGCTGCAGGGCAAGCTGGCCCCGAAGGACGAGGCCGAGAAGCAGAAGGCCATCGACGCGGGCCACGACCTGGATCGCATCCTCGGCACCAATGATCTGGTCTCCGGCGACGACGTCTTCTTCAGCGCGACCGGTGTCACCGACGGCGATCTGCTCAAGGGCGTGCGCTACTACGGTGGCGGCGCGTACACCCAGTCCATCGTGATGCGCGCCAAGTCCGGCACCGTCCGCATGGTCGACGCCTACCACCGCCTGACCAAGCTGCGCGAATACGCGTCGGTGGACTTCCTGGGCGACGAGCACGCCACTCCGCCGCTGCCCTGACCTGCGAAATAGCTTGCCGCCCCGGTGGATCCGTGCCGCCGGGGCGGTTTTTCGTATTCCCTCCGCGAGTGTGCGGATTGCCTCAGGCGTGGCACCCCCACGGGGTCCGGGACGGGCATAGGGTCGATTTCATGACCGATGAGACGCAGTACCGGATCGAGCACGACACGATGGGCGAAGTCCGCGTTCCCGTCGACGCGTTGTGGCGGGCTCAGACTCAGCGGGCGGTGGAGAACTTCCCGATCAGCGGACGCGGCCTGGAGCGCGCGCAGATTCGCGCGCTCGGCCTGCTGAAGGCGGCGGCGGCCGCGGTGAACCGGGATCTGGGGCTGCTGGACAAGGCGAAGGCGGACGCCATCATCGCCGCCGCGACCGAGATCGCCGACGGCCGCCATGACGACCAGTTCCCTATCGACGTCTTCCAGACCGGTTCCGGCACCAGCTCCAACATGAACGCCAACGAGGTGATCGCGAGCATCGCGGCCCGCGACGGCGTCACCGTGCACCCCAACGACGACGTGAACATGTCGCAGTCGTCCAACGACACTTTCCCCACCGCAACCCATCTCGCCGCCTCGGAGGCCGTGATCCGGGATCTGATCCCGGCGCTGGACCATCTGCGGCTGGCCCTGCTGGACAAGTCGCAGGAGTGGAAGTACACGGTCAAGTCCGGCCGCACCCACCTGATGGACGCGGTTCCGGTGACGCTGGGCCAGGAGTTCGGCGGCTACACCCGGCAGGTGAGCGCGGGCATCGAGCGGCTGCTGGCGACGCTGCCGCGGGTGGGCGAGCTGGCCATCGGCGGGACCGCGGTCGGCACCGGTCTCAACGCGCCCGCCGGTTTCGGCGCGAAAGTCGTTGCGGAGCTGGTGAAGTCGACCGGGGTGGATCATCTGTCGGAGGCTCGGGACCATTTCGAGGCGCAGGCGGCCCGCGACGGGCTGGTGGAGCTGTCGGGTGCGTTGCGCACGGTGGCCATCTCACTCACCAAGATCGCCAACGACATTCGCTGGATGGGTTCCGGCCCGCTCACCGGATTGGGCGAACTCCAACTGCCCGATTTGCAGCCGGGCTCCTCGATCATGCCGGGCAAGGTGAATCCCGTTCTCCCGGAGGCGGTTACTCAGGTGGCCGCTCAGGTCATCGGAAATGACGCGGCCATTGCCTGGGGCGGCGGTAACGGCGCTTTCGAATTGAATGTCTATATCCCCGTGATGGCCCGGAATGTCCTGGAGTCGATTCGACTGCTGGCCAATGTTTCCCGATTGTTCGCTGATAAGTGCGTTTCGGGGCTCGTGGCGAATGTCGAGCACCTGCGGCAGCTGGCCGAATCCTCCCCCTCGATCGTGACTCCGCTCAATTCCGCGATCGGTTATGAAGAGGCGGCGGCGGTGGCCAAGCAGGCGCTGAAGGAGAAGAAAACAATCCGCCAGACGGTCATCGATCGGGGCCTGATCAGCGACAAGCTCCCCGTCGAGGAGCTGGACCGCCGTCTTGACGTGCTCTCGATGGCGAAAGTCGACGACTCGAAGTAGTAATTCGAGAACCGAGCCCGGTCAGCAACCTATTTTCTTTTTCTGAAACAGACTGTGAAACGGATCACTCATAGCTTGCGATTAGCTGAGTGTCCGCAACCGCGGATGATCCAGGAAAGGATAGAACCATGTTGCTAGCACTCGCGGGCTTCCTCGCCGCCCTTGGTCTCGCCGGCGCAGGCGCGACGATCTTTACGATCCTCGGAATTCTCTGAACTCCATACGCATGGATATGGCGGCCCTGGCCGCCATATCCATGTGGGTTGTTCGATCACCCGACCTCACGAAATCACCGCGCCTCACGAGATGACGCGCTCACCTGCCCCGGGTAATCGATGAGCTCGATGTCGTTCTTGGCGTTCTCACCGAACTTCACCATCAGCTTGAAGCCGCGGGAGCGCACGAACCAGTTGCGGAAGCGCAGGCCACGCGCGGTGCGCGGGGCGATGAACCGGCCCGGGGCCGCCTCCTCGGCCTTGCGCAGCAGGCGCTTCATGATCTCCTCGTAGCGCGCGAACGCCACGGTGTAGTCCCCGTCGGCCGCGGCCAGTTCCCCGGCCAGCACGTAGGCCCCGACGATCGCCGAACCGGTGCCGAAGCCGTTGAGCGTGTGCCCGTGCGCGGCGTCGCCGATCAGGGCCACCCGGCCGTTGCTGAAGTTCTTCATCTTCACCTTGGCGATGGCATCCAGGTAGAAGTCGTCCAGGTGCGGCAGCTCGGCGAGCATTTGCGGCACCTCCCAGCCCATTCCGGCGAAGCGCTCGGCGACGATGCCGCGCTGCTGATCGAAGTCGTCGCGGGAGTAGTCGAGTTCGGGCGAGGCGAACAGGTACATCTGCTGGGCCTTGTTGCCGCCGTTCATGGCGAAGCGCCCGGGGGTGTTGCAGCCGAGGGCGCGGGCACGGTCGCGATCGCCCTCCGGCATGCCCTTCCAGACCGAGGCCCCGGCGATGGCGTAGTAGTAGCCGTCGTGGGTGACGTAGTCGGCTTCTGGCCCGAAGGCGAGCTTGCGCACCCGGGAGTGGATGCCGTCGCAGCCGAAGACCAGGTCGAAGACCCGGGTGGGCGCGTGCTGGAAGTCGACGACCACCCCGTCGGCGGTCTCGCGCAGTCCGGTGACGGTGTCGCCGAAGAGGTATTCGCATTCGTCGGCGGTCCGGCTGTAGAGGACCTCGGCCAGGTCGCCGCGCAGGATCTCGATGTCACCGCCGAGGAATTCGCCCGCCATGACGGCCTGTTCGGTGCCGCTCTCGTCGACCAGCACCCAGTCGGTCTTGCCGGTCTGGCGGCGCTTGATGTCGTCGAGCACGCCCATCCGCTCGAGCACGGTCATGTGGGTCTCGCCGGTGAAGTCCACGGCCTGGCCGCCGCTGCGCAGGGCGGGGGACTTCTCGACCACGGTCACCTGGAAGCCGTAGCGGTTCAGCCAGTAGGCGAGGGCGGGACCGGCGACGCTGGCTCCGGAGATGAGGACGGTGGTGTTGCGCATTTCGGTGGCTCCTTCGATAACTGCGTCCGTCGGACGCTGTTGATGTTTAAGAGCGTATGGTGGACGCAGTTTCTTGTCAACCCCGTGATCCGGAAAGATGGCGACCATGGCTGCACCGACCACCCTCGAACTGCTCTGGGGCACCCCCGACCGCCCCCGACGTGGCCCGAAACCCTCCCTCACGCTGGAGCGCATCGTCGCCGACGCCATCGAGATCGCCGACTCGGAAGGGCTGGCCAATCTGTCCATGGCGCGACTGGCCGAACGGGTGGGTTGCGCGAAGATGGCGCTGTATCGCTACGTCCCGGGGCGGACCGAGCTCACCGCGCTCATGATCGACACCGCGCTCGGCGGGCCCCCGGAAATCACTGCCGACCAGGCGAATTCGCCGCAGCCGTGGCGCGCGTACCTGCGGCCGTGGGCGGAGACCTTCTACGAGCGGGTGGTCGGCCACCCGTGGGCGGGCGAGCTGACCGCGGGCATCCGGCCCATGGGTCCCAATGAATTGGCCTGGTTGGACACGGCTTTGAGCGTGCTGGGCGACACCGGGCTGAGCTACTCCGAGCAGTTCGACTCGGTGGCGCTGCTGTTGGGCCACGCCCGCTCGGTCGCCCAGCAGACCGCGGCCACCACGGGCGACGATCCGGCCGAGGAGCAGCTCGCACGCGAACTCGGCACGGTGCTGTCGGCCCAGGCCGAACGCTTCCCGCATGCCATCGCGGCGCTCGCGGCGGCCATGGGCGCCACGCCCGATCCCGAGGCGGAGAATGCCCTCACCTTCGGCCTCGACCGCATCCTCGACGGCCTGGCGGCGCTCATCGAATCGCGACGCGAGGGCTGACCGAGACGCGACGCGAGTTCACCCGAGACCCCTGTGCCGCGGCCCACTTTCGGCTTACGCTCGGCAGATGTCAGAGCTACCCGAGTTGAAGCAGGATCCGGTCACCACCGTGCGCGAATTCTTCGCGGCGATGGAGATGAAGATCGTGGGCGAGGCCCTGGAGCTGGTCGACCCGAACATCGTCTGGAAGAACACCTCGCTTCCCGACATCAAGGGCGTGGATCGGGTGCGCTGGGTGCTCAACGCCCTCAACAGCCCCCGCTACGGCTTCCGCGCCGACATGCACCACATCGCGGCCACCGAGGACGGCACCGTCCTCACCGAACGCACCGACTACCTGCGCATGGGCCCGATCGAGATCTCCTTCTGGGTCTGCGGCACCTTCGCCTTCCGCGACGGCCGAATCGTCCTGTGGCACGACCACTTCAGCTGGGAGAACTTCCTGCGCGGCACCGTCGTCGGCCTCATCCGCTCGGTCCTCCCCCGCTGAAAGCGCGACGCCCGCCGCGTAATCGCGGCGGGCGTCGGCATCGAACCACGCAAGAGGGGCCCGATCGGGGCTCAGTAGCGCGGGATTTGGGTCAGGGGTCACGCGCTCGGGCGGAGGTGGGCGAGTTCGGCGCGGGCCTTCTCGCCTTCCTCGCCGAAGTCGGTGCGGGTGAAGATCTTCCACTGGTCGAGCAGCGGGGTGAAGACGAGCGCGGGCTCGTCGGCGCGGTTGTAGATGCCTGCCTCGGCGAGGACGTCGTCGCTGTTGCGGCCGTTGGCGAGTTCGACGGTGGGGACGTGGAAGTCGGCGATGCGGTCGGCGATGGCGCGCACGGTCTGGTCGGGGGCCAGGTCGAGGGCGGCGGTGACCAGGTTGGCGAAGAAGACGGCCTGGAGTTCGTCGTCGGCGGCCAGGCGGTCGGCGATGGTGGCGACGATGACATTGTCGGCCTGCCGCGCGGTGTTGCGGTGGCGGACCGCGGCGGCGGCCTCCTCGAAGGCGACGGCGGCGAGCACGTCGAGCAGGTGCATGCCGGGGCGGCGGAAGCCGGTGGTCATGTGCGCCATGCGCATCCGCTCCAGCGCGATCGGATCGACGGCGCGGGTCACCATGAGGTAGTTGCGGATGAGGATCTCGTGCCGGTTCTCCTCCGCGGTCCAGCGGCCGACCCAGCGCCACCACGGGCCGCGGTTGAGGTACTTGCCGAGTTCGCGGTGATACGCGGGCAGATTGTCGGCGATCAGCACGCCCACGGTGAGCGCCGTCTTGGCGACCTCGCTCAGTTCGGATTGCGAAGGCTCCCAATCGGTTCCGCCGAGGAAGGCGAAGTTGCGGCCATCGGCCCACGGCACGTAGTCATGGGGCTGCCACTCCGCGGCGACGGCGATGTGGCGCTCGAGGTTGTCCTCCACCTCTTGCGCGAGCGCTACCAGCAGGTCCCGATCCGACAAAGCATTCTGCACCGGAACAACCTAGCGGTATTCGGGCAAATGTGGGGATCTTCGCAACTATTCACATCCGCTATGAAGAACCGGGGTTCGGGGCGCGATGAGGGAGCGCCCCGAACCCGGGCCGCTACTTCTCGGTGACCGTGGTCTTGTTGTCGACCCAGGTGATGGAGCCGCCGCTGAAGTCGCTCTGCTTGCCGCCCGCGATGTCGTATTCGTCGCTGGTGGGGTAGCCGAGTTTGCCGCTGGCGCCGCCGTTGTCCTCCCACGCCTTGCGGATCTCGCCCCACACCACGTGGGTGCCGTGCGCGGAGCTGGCGTAGACGGCGCCGCCGTCGAACTCCTGGACCCAGCCGCCGTCGGGCGCTTCCTTGGCCGCGCCGGTGGGCATGCCGAGCGGGCTGGTGGCGCCGCCCATCTGGTTGTACTTGTCGAGAATTGCTCCGCTGAGCGTGATTTCGCCGTTCGGAGTGGAGATCTTGGTTTCTGCGGTAGTCGTTGCCGCGGCCGCCGTGGTGGTGGTCGTGGCGGACGCCGAGTTGCTGTCCTTGTTCTTGTCGCAACCCGCGCCGAGCGCGGTCACGACCGCGAGTGCCGCGATGATGCCAGCCGTGCGTCGAGCGAAGTGGTGGTGCATTTCCATCCTCCCGAAAAGTGCGGCCGAGCTGGAAAATTCCACCGAAAATTACCCCGCCGCCGGGGATCCGAAACACACGCTGAAAGATCGCCCGGCCGGAGGGCGAGTCGCTCTCCGGCCGGGCGGCTCATTCATTCAGGGGCCGTCAGGAGTTGGGCCCGAACTCCTCCAGCATCTCGGTCACCAGCGCCGCGATCGGCGAGCGCTCACTGCGGGTGAGGGTGACGTGCGCGAACAACGGGTGGCCCTTGAGCTTTTCGATCACGGCGGCCACGCCGTCGTGCCGTCCGACCCGCAGGTTGTCGCGCTGGGCGACGTCGTGGGTGAGCACCACCCGCGAGCCGCTGCCCAAACGGCTCAGCACCGTGAGCAGCACATTGCGTTCCAGGGACTGCGCCTCGTCCACGATCACGAAGGAGTCGTGCAGCGAGCGTCCGCGAATGTGGGTGAGCGGCAGCACTTCCAGCATGCCGCGCGCCTGCACCTCCTCCATCACCTCGGGGCTGGCCAGCCCCTCGAGGGTGTCGAAGACGGCCTGCGCCCACGGTCCCATCTTGTCGGCTTCGGAGCCCGGCAGATAGCCGAGCTCCTGTCCACCCACCGCGTACAGCGGACGGAACACCACCACCTTCCGATGCGTGCGCCGTTCCAGCACGGCCTCGAGTCCGGCGGTCAGCGCGAGCGCCGATTTGCCGGTACCGGCCCGGCCGCCGAGCGAGATGATGCCGATGCTCTCGTCCAGCAGCAGATCCAGTGCGATGCGCTGTTCGGCCGAGCGGCCGTGCAGCCCGAAGGCTTCGCGGTCGCCGCGCACCAGCTGCACCCGCTTGTCCGGAGTCACCCTCGCCAGTGCGCTGCCGCGCGGGGAGAGCATGCGAATTCCGGTGTGGCAGGGCATATCCCGCGCCTCGTCCAGGTCGATGACGGAGTCGGCGTAGAGCTTGTCGACGATGGCCGGGGCCACCTCGAGCTCCACCATGCCGGTCCACCCGGAGGTGACCACGTCCTGCGCGTGGTATTCGTCGGCTTGCAGGCCGACCGCGCTCGCTTTGACGCGCAGCGGGATGTCCTTGGACACCAGCACCACGGTCTGGCCCTCGGCGGCCAGGTTGAGCGCGCAGGCCAGAATGCGGGAATCGTTACTGTCCGTGCGGAATCCGACGGGCAGTACGGTGGGGTCGGTGTGGTTCAACTCCACTTGGAGTGTCCCGCCCTGGGTGCCGACCGACACCCGCTGATCGAGCCGACCGTGCGCCAATCGCATGTCGTCGAGCATGCGCAGCGCCTCGCGAGCGAACCAGCCGAGTTCGTGGTGGTGACGTTTGGCCTCGAGTTCACTGATCACCACGAGCGGCAGCACCACGTGATGCTCGCCGAAGCGGGTCAGTGCCCAAGGGTCGGAAAGCAGTACCGACGTATCCACAACGAAGGTTTTCGGTCCGGAATCGGACGACTGCGAGGCGCGAACTCCCTGCGTTTTGGTCGGCAGACCCTGGTGAGAGTCCGCGTCCCGGGCGGGAGCGTTGACGGAGCGTGCATCAGTCACGGTGGGCTCCTTTGCCACTCGCGCGACACCGCGCGAGCGTTCTCGCTGGGCCGGTCAGCCTTGGGGTCGTACGACCCGAGGGCCGGGTGCCGGCCCCCTCGCACTGAGTTGCTCAGTCACGATCAGGACCTCCCGTACGAGCCACACCTACGCGGCCCGCACCCCCGACGCTACCGCCGAAATCGAGATCCGGCTCCCCGACTGTCGGGCACATTGGTGAAGATCGCGTTAACGCCTGTCCGCTCTGCGTGTTTCGCGCAATTCAGCGAGCAGTACCGGGAGGTGGCTGCGCTCGGGTTCCTTTGTTGCCGTGACCAGCGTCAACGGGCCCTCGGCGGCCTCTTGGCGCAAGCGCGCCAACCCCGCTCGATGCTCGTCGTCGGCGAGTTCGATTCGATACCTCCGTTCGAACTCGGCACGGCGTGTCAGAGGATCGGCATGAAACCATTTGCGGAGCTCCGTAGTGGGGGTCACATCCTTGGCCCACTCGTCTATCTCCGCCGCCTGTTTGCTGAGGCCGCGCGGCCAGAGTCGATCGACCAGCACGCGCCGGCCGTCATCGGCGTCGGGGGCGTCGTACACGCGCTTGACCCGGTAGTTCGGTTGCGCTGTCATGCCCTCCATTAGAGTCGACGTCATGGCCGAAACTCAGGATCTGGACAGCCTTCCCACCAAGGAACTGCACGACCGCGCCGTGAAGCTCGCGGCCCGGCGCGGCGATATCAAGTTCCTGTGGGAGCTGCTGAAGTCCATTCCGGCCGCCGAGGCCGCCGCCGGGGATCTCGGCGAGAGCGAGGCCGACATCAAGTACGTGCTGCCCATCCTCGACGACTACGCCCACGCCGGCGAAGGCAAGATCGGCGAGGTGCTGCGCCCGATGTACGTCGACTATCTGGCCAAGCACGCCTGATTCGGTTATCCGGCAGCGGGTTTCGCGCCGGACGTACACTCCCGATATGACCGCCGACGCCGCCCCGGAACTAGTCGTCTATCGCCGCCCCGGGTGCCCGTACTGCTCACGGATGCGCAATACGCTCAACCGCCACGGCATCGTGCACCGGGAAGTGAACATCTGGGAGGACCCGGATGCGGCGGCGTTCGTGCGCTCGGTCGCCGACGGGAACGAGACGGTGCCGACCGTGGTGTTACGGGACGGCTCCAGCCAACGGAACTGGGTGAATCCGGATCCGAAGCAGCTGATCGCGACCGTGCGCGCCGACGCTCCGGCGCTCACCGGTGGCCGGAAACGGTTCTTCGCGTTCTGACCGGGGGTTCCCACACTCTGGGAATACCCCCACCCCCTACTCAGTTGGTTGATGCGTCACCGAAATCCGGAGCCCCTCCGGCCGCTGAGAGGAGTGAGCATGACCACAGCCGTCGCACGCAAGGTCGATCGCGTCCGCACCAAGGCCATGGGCGGGCCGACCGATCAGGTCGACAAGAACGCGCTGATCATCGCCCCCGACGACGTCACCCGCACCGACCCGTTCCTGCTCATGGCCGAAGACTGGTTCTCCACCCCCGGTTTCGAATGGCATCCGCACCGCGGCCTGGAAACGGTCACTGTCGTCCTCGACGGCATGCTCGAACACGGCGACAGCCTCGGCCACGCGGGCTCCCTCGAACCCGGCGACGTCCAATGGATGACCGCCGGACGCGGCATCATCCACCGAGAACTGGCCTACCACAACGAATTCGCCCACACCCTGCAGCTGTGGCTGAATCTCCCCAACGGCCAGCGCATGACCGAAACCCACTACCAGGACCTGCGACTGGCCGATCAAGCGCGCATCGAAGCGCCCGGCGTTCTGGTCCGCGTGGTCTCCGGCAGCCAATCCGGCATCACCGGACCGGCCGAAAACCAGTGGCCGATAACAGGTCTGCTCGTAACCCTGGAGCCCGGCAGCCGCTATACCCCGATCCTGTCTCCGGAGGACCGCGCCTTCGTCTACGCCGTCCAGGGCGACGCCACCGTCGGCGGCACCCCGCTCGTAGACGGCCAGATCGCCTGGTCCGACCCGATGGACGGCACCGACCCCACCGGCCTAGAACTCATCGCCACCAACCCGGACCACCCAACCACCCTGATGCTGTTCTCCGGCAAGCCGATCGGCGAGCGAATCGTCTTCGGCGGCCCCTTCGTCATGGGCACCCGCGACGACATCGAGCAGGCATTCCTGGACTTCCGCCGAGGCAAGTTCGGCCCCATCCCCCGCCTGGCCAGGCTCTAGCGCCTTCGCAGGGTTCGCAGCCGGGGTCCGCCGCTTTCCCTGCGACACCGCCGGTCACGGCGGGACACTGACAGTCTCATCCGCGCTCGAAGACTCGAAGACACGGAGGAATCGCATCATGGCCGACAAGGATCCGCCCGCCGGCGAGACCGCATCGATCAAGGACGCCGAGGCCACGGCCAAGGCGGCTGAAGCGACCGAGGACGATGACGCGCCCCAGGGCTACAGCCAGCAGTATCACTACAACTCGTACGGCCACGACCCGTAGATCGAGGGCCGCCGCCACAGACGAGAGCCCGCCCCGATCGTGAGATCGGGGCGGGCTCTTGGTCTTTCGGCGATCAGCCGAGCAGGCGCCAGTCCTCGAGGCCCTCGTAGAGGGGGAAGTCCTGGGCCAGTTTGGCGACGCGCTGGCGCAGGGAGTCGAGGTCGGCGGAGCCGGTGAGGGCGGCGGCGATGATCTCGGCTACCTCGGTGAATTCGGCGTCGCCGAAGCCTCGGGTGGCCAGAGCCGGGGTGCCGATGCGGAGGCCGGAGGTGACCATCGGCGGGCGGGGGTCGAACGGAACGGCGTTGCGGTTCACGGTGATTCCGATTTCGTGCAGGAGGTCCTCGCCCTGCTGGCCGTCGAGCTGCGAGTTGCGCAGGTCGACCAGGACCAGGTGCACGTCGGTGCCGCCGGTGAGGACGGTGATGCCCTTCGCCTTGGCGTCGTCCTGGGTCAGGCGCTCGGCGAGGATCTTCGCGCCGGAGATGGTGCGCGCCTGGCGTTCCGCGAACTCGGGGGTCCCGGCGATCTTGAAGGCCACGGCCTTGGCGGCGATGGCGTGCATGAGCGGGCCGCCCTGCTGGCCCGGGAACACCGCGGAGTTCAGCTTCTTGGCGAACTCCTCCTTGGCCAGGATCAGGCCGGAGCGCGGGCCGCCGAGGGTCTTGTGCACGGTGGAGGACACCACGTGCGCGTGCGGGACGGGCGACGGATGCAGGCCCGCGGCAACGAGTCCCGCGAAGTGCGCCATGTCGACCCACAGGTACGCGCCGACCTCGTCGGCGATCTCACGGAAGGCCGCGAAGTCCAGCTGCCGCGGGTAGGCGGACCAACCGGCGACGATCACCTTCGGCTGGGTCTCCTTGGCCAGGCGACGCACCTCGTCCATGTCGACGCGGTGGTCTTCCTTGGAGACGCCGTAGGCGTGCACCTCGTACAGCTTGCCGGAGAAGTTCAGGCGCATGCCGTGGGTGAGGTGGCCGCCGTGCGCGAGGTCGAGGCCGAGCAGCTTCTCGCCCGGGGTCATCAGCGCGTGCAGCACCGCGGCATTGGCCTGCGCGCCCGAATGCGGCTGGACGTTGGCGTATTCCGCGCCGAACAGTTCGGTGACGCGGGCGCGGGCCAGATCCTCGACGATGTCGACGTTCTCGCAGCCGCCGTAGTAGCGGCGGCCCGGGTAGCCCTCGGCGTACTTGTTGGTGAGCACGCTGCCCTGCGCCTGCAGCACCGCGCGCGGCACGAAGTTCTCCGAGGCGATCATCTCGAGGGTGTCGCGCTGGCGAGCGAGCTCCCCTCCCATCGCGGCGGCGACCTCGGGGTCGAGTTCGGCGAGGGACTGGCTGTTGACAGAGGCGCTCGTCTGGGTCACGCCGCCGAGTGTATTGGCCGCTGCCGCCGCGCCGATCGAGGGGTTGGTTGTGTCGCTCATGGCACACCTCCGCTTTCGGGTACCCCGAATGATGTCGGGATCGCCAGGCACCCAGGCGCGCGGTGCCGGACTTCGTGCTTCCCGGTGGTTGATTCCACCTCGAATGCGCCAGTCGCGGTCCGGCCATCCTATCCCGGGACGCGAGCGCGTTTCACATGCGTCGGATCGCGCCCGGGGTGAGGGGTTCGTCGAGCAGACGACGGAACCGGTCGGAGCGATCCTCGGCATCCGCCGCGCGATCCAGCCAGCCGCCCAGCAGTCGGTAGCCCTCCACATACGTGGAGATGTAGGCCCGCCAGAGCGGGGAGGACAGGAAGCGCAGCGACTGCCGGGCACGCTCGGGCGTGATCAGGCTCCAGCGCTGCATGAACTCCGCCACCTCATCGGCTTCACGATGGCGGTCGTGCAGCAGTAGCGCCGCATCCTGGCGCACGCTCAGCAGATTCGCGGACGCGGTCGAAATCCGTTCGGCGCGTTCACCGTCGAAACGCAGCCCCAGATCGGCGTAGATCTCCTGCGCCCAACGACCCCAGCCCGGCCCGACGATCGACTTCAAGGCCAGGTCCGCGAGACCCTCGGCCATCAGGCACTGCGGGGTGTTGACCACGAACAGCGTCTGCTCATCCTGGCCCGCGCCCACCAATCCGGCTTCCTTGCGGCAGTGTTCGGTGTGATGCCCCGGGTACGACTCGTGCGCGATCAGGTGCGGCAACTGCGACATGTGCTGCTTGAGGTCGGAGTTGATGGCGACCCGGGACTGGTAGTTGCCCAGGTAGTAGTTGAAGCCCGACCACGGCTTGTCGCCTACCACTTCGTATTCCACATGCTCGTTGTCCGGCAGCGGATACCGCTCGCGCACGAGTTCGCGCAGCGCGCCGGAGAAGGCGGCCACGCATTCCTGCAGCCGCTCGGGCGGGATCTCGTCCTGGCGGCGGTGCGCGGTGATGCGGTCGAGCAGGACGCCCTCGCCGGGCAGCACCTCGTCGAGCTGCCGGTGCGCCTCGCGGTAGTCCTCGACATCGCCGGGCGCGATGTCCACGTCGAAGTAGGCGGCCACCTCGTCGATGAAGCCGATGTCCTCGCCCGCGAATTTGCGTCCGGAGCATTCGAGGGCGCGCAGGTGCGCGTCCAGGAATTCGGTGCGCTCGGCGGACAGTCCCGCGTCGGGAAGTTCCTTGCGCAGCGCGGCGGCTCGATGCGCGAGATCGCGCGGTTCGGGCGCGGGCGCGTTCTCCACCTCGCGCCGCAGCGCCGGATCACCGGTGAAGGCGTCGACGAACCCTTCCTCGAGCCGGTCGAAGGCCAGTCCCAGCCGCAGGTAATCGGTGACGAGTGGATGCGCTGCCATGCCTCGACCCTATGCGATCGACTGCCCGTCGGCGGCCCGGATCAGCCTGTCGCGCAGGCTCACCGGACGCGCCCGGCTACTGTGGTGTGGCCCATCCCACTCCGGTTACCGGCGAGTAGCAACACCTGGTGTTCACCCCGATGTTGAGGCCGAGCACAATTCGGCTATGCGTGGAGTGTTGGCCGGATCGCCGGGCACGGCGACGATGCGGCTTTCCGAGAGCTGTTGTCGTGGCGCGCGAATGTGGGGACACCGGTAATGGCACGGATGAGCGAGCCCAGCCCCTACGTGGAATTCGACCGCAAGCAGTGGCGCACCCTGCGCAAGTCGACTCCCCTGGTGCTCACCGAAGAGGAACTGATCGGCCTGCGCGGCCTCGGCGAGCAGATCGACCTCGAGGAGGTCGCCGAGGTCTACCTCCCGCTGGCACGTCTCATCCACCTCCAGGTCGCGGCGCGGCAGCGGTTGTTCGCCGCCACCGCCACCTTCCTCGGCGAGACCCACCCCGACCGTCAGGTGCCGTTCGTGATCGGCGTGGCCGGATCGGTGGCCGTCGGCAAGTCCACCACCGCGCGTGTGCTGCAGGCGCTGCTGGCGCGCTGGGACCACCATCCGCGCGTGGACCTGGTCACCACCGACGGATTCCTGTACCCGACAGCCGAACTCACCCGCCGCGGCATCATGCATCGCAAGGGCTTCCCCGAGTCCTACGACCGCCGCAAGCTGCTGCGCTTCGTCACCGAGGTGAAATCCGGTGCGCACGAGGTCTGCGCGCCCGTCTACTCGCATCTGCAGTACGACATCATTCCCGGCGAATACCACTGCGTGCGCCAGCCCGACATCCTCATCGTCGAGGGCCTCAATGTGCTGCAGACCGGTCCTCGACTGATGGTGTCGGACCTGTTCGACTTCTCCGTCTACGTCGACGCCCGCATCGAGGACATCGAGAACTGGTACGTGCAGCGGTTCCTGTCGCTGCAGCAGACCGCCTTCCAGAACCCGGATTCGCACTTCCACCACTACGCGAACTTCAACGAGCAGGAAGCCGTCAACCAGGCCAAGGAGATCTGGCACAACATCAACCGGCCGAACCTGGTGGAGAACATCCTGCCGACCCGGCCGCGCGCGACGCTGGTGCTGCGCAAGGACTCCGACCACACCATCAACCGGCTTCGACTGCGCAAGCTCTAGAGCCGCCAGGCGGCATCGAGTCTGGCCGCGACATCGATATCGGTGGCGGCCTGGATATTCGGCTTGCGGATCTCGGTGGCGATATAGCGGGCCACGAACCGGCGGATCTCATGATCGACGCTGGCCAGGATGCGTAGTAGTTCTCCGCGCCGGGTCGCGCTGGCGACATTGATGCGCACATTGCTGGGCTGCGGCTCGGCGATCTCGATGAGCACGCGCAGCGGTTCGGCGGTACGCACGGTCAAATGCAGATGAATGGTGCCGTCCACCCGGAACGGGTAACGGTCCACCGACAGATCGATGAGCAGATCGACCTTGAGCGGGATCACCAGATCGAACGAAATGGTGTCGTCCACTTCGCGATTGAGCCGCGGCTGCCCCAATCGCACGGTGGCGGAGAGTTTCGCGAGCTTGCCCGGCCCCGCCCCGATCGGCCCGAACTCGAACGCCTCCCCGGTCAGCTTCTCGAACGCCCCGGCAATGCGATCGGCGGAAGCGGCATACTCCAGAAAACGACGGCCGAACTCCTCGTAGCTGAGGTACGGCACCGCCACGACCTGGGTTTCCGCGGGGCCACCCTGCCCCTCGTACAGCTCGCTCATACGATCCGACGGTACGCGAGCAAGGACTTGGCGAACCCGGAAGCGGTTGCACTGCAACGGAACTGTTCACCGAACGTTGCGGGACCACCCGCATCATTCTCGCTTCGTATGCCCGCGACCCCGTCGCAGGCATACGAGATCACAGAGGTGTCTATACCCCGAAGCGGCGGTGTCGGGCCGCGTAATCCCGCAGGGCGCGCAGGAAATCCACGCGCCGGAACTCCGGCCAGTACGCCTCGGTGAACCAGATCTCCGAATACGCGCTCTGCCACAACAGGAATCCCGACAGCCGCTGCTCGCCGGAGGTGCGGATGACGAGGTCCGGGTCGGGCTGGCCGGAGGTGTAGAGGTGCTGGCCGATGGCGTCCACGGTGATGGACTGCACCAGGTCCTCGCCGGTCTCCCCGGCGTCCATCTCCTGGCGGACCAGCGAGCGCACCGCGTCGGCGATCTCCTGGCGGCCGCCGTAACCGATGGCGACGTTCACGTGCACGCCGGTGCGGCCCTCGGTGCTCTTGGCCGCCTCGCTCAGCCGCCGGGCCATCTCGGCGGGCAACTGGTCGAGCGCGCCCACGATGCGGACGCTCCAATCCTGTTCCGGCGCAGACAGTTCGTCGACGACGTCGGTGATGACCTCGAAAAGGGTGGTCAGCTCGTCGGAGTCGCGGCGCAGGTTCTCGGTCGAGAGCAGATACAGCGTCACCATCTCGATGCCGGAGTCGCCACACCAGCCGACCAGCTCGGCGATCTTCAGCGCACCGACCCGATGACCGTGGCTGATATCGCTGAACCCGTTCTCCCGCGCCCACCGCCGGTTGCCGTCGCACATCACGGCGACATGCCTGGGGTGTTGTTTGTCCGCCAGCTGCTTGGCCAGCCGCGCTTCGTATATCCGATATGGGAGTCCACGCACCTGACTCGCAACCTTCACGGCCGCAACCCTACGCCCTGACCGCCGCCCCGCGTTTTTTGCCGTCGAAAGAGCCGTCGCAACTTTCACACCGGGCGGACGGTATGGCTTTGTTGCCGCATGCCCACCTGGATCGGGCAGTGACCGGGCACACTGGACGGGCCCGCCGGGATTAACCTACGGTACCGTAGGTTACCGAGGAGGAACTTATGTCCGATGCTGTGCCGACCTCCGCCCCGGTGGCGGACGTCCTCGAGTCCGTCCGGGAAGAGCTGGCGCTGATCAAGCCCCGGATGCGCGGGTGGATTCACGCGTGGGCGGTCGGCGTGGCCGCGATCGCGGTGATCGTGCTGGTGTCGGTGGCATCGACGGTGTCGGCGACGGCCACGTGGTCGACGCTGGTCTACGGGATCACCGTGTGCGGGGTGTTCGGGGTCAGTGCGACCTATCACCGGGTGAACTGGAAGACCGCGCGCGCCCGCATGTGGATGAAGCGCGCTGATCACAGCATGATTTTTCTCTTCATAGCCGGTAGCTACACACCGTTCGCGTTGCTCGGCGTGCGCGGAAATGCCGGGACCGTTCTGCTTTCCGTGGTCTGGGCCGGAGCACTGGGCGGGGTCGCGTTGAAGATGCTGTGGCCCACCGCGCCTCGCTGGGTCGGGGTGCCGTTGTATCTACTGCTGGGCTGGGCCATCGTCCCGGTGGCCGGGACGCTGATCGGCAATGTCGGCTGGACGCCGGTGCTGCTGTTGCTCGCGGGCGGCATCGCCTACAGCGTGGGCGGGGTGCTGTACGCCTCGCGCTGGCCGGACCCGTGGCCGGAGGTGTTCGGGCATCACGAGTTCTTCCATGCCGCAACGGTGGTCGCGGCGCTGTGCCACTACATCGCGATCTGGCTCGTGGTCCTCGGAAGTTGATCGCCGAGTAATTAGCCACAAACGTGCATTCCAGGCCCAAAGGTCTCTAGAGTCTGCGACGTGACCAGCAGACTCATCCTGTGGGCGCTGCGGGCGCGAGGTGGGCTGTCGGCCGTGGTCATGGCGTGCAATCTCGGCGGCCTCGCGGTGATCTCCATCGAGCTGTGGCTGTCGGGCTTCCTGAGCCGGCTCGGCGGCGAATGGATGTCGACATTCGTCCAGGTCTCGATCTATCCGACCATCGGCGCGCTGGTCGGCATCGGGCTGGCGATCCGGGACCGGCAGCACTACTTCAGCTGGCTCGATCAGCGCCGCCCACCCAGCGAGGCGGAGGCCCGGCGACTGCTGCACCTGCCGCTGTCGATCACGCTTCGCGCGCTGGCCATTTGGCTGCCCGGCGTGGTGGTGGCCGCGGCGATCTTCGCGCACGCCACCGAGCAGCGCAGCTTTCCGGTGGTGCTGTCCATGTTCACCCTCGGTGGACTGGAATCGGCGGCGCTCACCTTCCTGATCGTGGATCGCCTGATCCGGCCGACGATTCCGGTGGTCGCCGAGGTACTGGAGGGATCCGCGCACTGGAGCAACACGGTGCTGGCGCGGGTGCTGGTCACCTTCGCGGTGACGGGCGCGGTGCCGCTGTTCATGCTGATCACCGTGCTGGCCGACCCGACCTCGGTCGCGACCGACCGCATTCGCACCGCCATCTACCTGGCCCTGGTCGGGCTGTCGGCGGGCTCGGTGGCCACCGCCGCCCTGGCACGCGCGGTGGCCAGCCCCATGCACACCCTGCGCGACGCGCTGGACCGGATCGCCAAGGGCGACCTCGAGGTGCGGGTGCCCATCGGCAGCACCAGCGAGATCGGGCGGCTCGAGCATTCGGTCAACGAACTGGCCGCCAATCTCAGTGAGCGCGAACGCATGCGGACCGTGTTCGGGCGGCATGTGGGCACGGAGGTGGCCGAGCGGGCACTGTCCGGCACCACCAGCCTGACCGGCGATATGCGGGTCGTGACAGCGCTTTTCGTGGATGTCACCGGTTCGGTCGCGATGGCCACCGAACTCGCGCCGCACGACTTCGTAGCCAAGCTGAACCGGCTGCTCGCCACCGTGGTGGCCGCGACCGAGGACAATCACGGCCTGGTCAACAAGTTCGAAGGCGATGCGGCACTGTGCATTTTCGGCGCGCCCATCGCTCTGGACGACAACGCCACCCCCGCCCTGCGCGCCGCCCGCCGCATCCGCGACGAGGTGGCCGCGCTGGCCGAACTCGAGGTCGGCATCGGCATCGCGCGCGGGCTGGTCTTCGCCGGTGATGTCGGCACCGACACCCGCCTGGAGTTCACCGTGATCGGCGATGCCGTGAACGAGGCCGCCCGCCTCACCACCGAGGCCAAACAGGTCCCGCGCCGCATTCTCGCCAGTCAGGCCGTCATCGACGCCGCCTGCGACGCCGAGCGCACGAAGTGGACCCACCACGACACTCTCCAGCTCCGCGGCCGGAAAGAGCCGACGCCCAGCTGGACCGACGTCCCGTCCCCACCCCGCCGCAACGGCAGTGTCCCGCAGGCCGCCCAGCCGCAGGCCGCACCCCCACCCCGGGAACCCGCGGCCGACCAGGCCGCCGATCGCTAATCATCAAGCCACTCGAAACCGCTCGCCCCCAGGGCCGAGACCAGCCGAAACTCCGACAGCGCACATGAACTGAACACGCCCCGGACTGTAGAACCGCCCCCTGCTCCCCAGCAACGCAATAACCCGGGCACCGAGCGGGTGTGGTACCTAAGGACTGGGTGTCAGTGGTACCTGCGGGGGATTCGGGGTGGGGGCGTGGGGGCAGACAGTGGGGGTATGACTGAAATCGGGGCGTTCGAGCGGGCTTCCGCGGCGGTGTGGGAGCGGCCGGAGCGGGCGATTCTGGCGTATCGGGCCGTGGTCGCGGCACTGGTCGCAGGGGTGGCGGAGACGATGGGGCGGGCGGCGATCGCACTCGATTCACCCGATGCGCACCTGACCGGGCTGGGCATCGGGCTGCTGATCCGGGCCGCGATCTACCTGACGGTCTTCGCCCTGGCGGCCCGCATGCTGACCGGAAGCCTTTGGGCGCGAGGGATTCTCGTGGTCGGCTTGGGCACGGTCGGCCTGGCGTCGCTGGTGCTGGAACCCTTCGGCGCAATCCTGTCGGCGCACCAGTTCTCCGACGTCTTCACCGGCTGGACCCCGAATGGCGTACTACTCGGCATCTTCCGAGCCACCCACATCATCGCCGTCCTAGTCTTCCTCCCCGCCGCCATCACAGCAGGCACCCACACCCGGCACTAACCACCGAGTGGCACATCCTGGAGGCGAATTCGGACGAATCCCCTCCAGGATGTGCCGCTCGACGATGCGGGCTAGGCGGAGGCGGGCGGGAGGAGGGCGGTGCGGACCTCGTCGGGGGTGGAGACGGGGAGGTCGCAGACCGAGCCTCGGCC
>NZ_JBSGBY010000039.1:0-24587 GCF_053601505.1 Nocardia sp. NPDC004722 | reverse complement strand
GCCGGGTGCTGCTCGGCGGCGACACCGTCGCCAAGGGCTACCGCACTATCCCCGATCACCCGGCCTTCGCCGAACCCGGCTGGTTCCGCACCGAGGACGCGGGTCACTTCGAAGACGGCGTGCTGTCCATCACCGGCCGCCTGGACGAGGCGATCATGACCGGCGGCCTGCTGGTCATCCCGCAGGTGGTCGAGGCCGTGCTCATCACGCATCCGGCCATCTCCGAATGCGTCGTCCTCGGCCTGCCCGACGAGCGCCTGGGCCAGCGGGTGGCCACCGCCATCGTGCTTGCCCCGGGCGCGACCGCCCCGGTGCTCGAAGAACTGCGCGAACACGTGGTCGCCGAACTCGACGCCATCGCCGCACCCCGCGAACTGGCCGTGCTGGACGAACTTCCGCTGCGTGGCCCGGGCAAACCGGATCGAGCCAGGCTGCGCCAGCTCCTGCTGGCCGCCTCACCCAACTGATCCGGGGTCGGGCCAGAGCCCGCTCGTCCGGGGTTCGGGGGCGAAGCCCCTGAGAGTTACGAGAGTTGTCTCACCCCTCTTGCGTAGGCCGCGCAATACCGGTGCAAGGGGGGTGCAAGACCCGCCTCGCATGGTTATCGCATGACTTCTTACACACCTGCTGAGACTCTCGCCATCGAGGCGGACGGCTTGGTCAAGGTCTTCGGGGAGCAGCGGGCCGTTGACGGCGTCAGTCTCGCGGTGCCGCGGGGGGCCGTATACGGCGTGCTCGGACCCAATGGGGCCGGTAAGACCACGACCATCCGCATGCTCGCGACCCTGTTGCGCCCCGACGGCGGCAGCGCCCGGATCTTCGGCCGCGACGTGCTGGCCGAGCCGACCGCGGTCCGCTCGCTGATCGGCGTGACCGGCCAGTACGCCTCCGTCGACGAAAAGCTCTCGGCCACCGAGAACCTCGTCATCTTCTCGCGCCTGCTCGGCCTGTCCCGCCGCGATTCGCGGGTCAAGGCGGCCGAACTGCTCGAGGAGTTCGGACTGACCGAGGCCGCCGACAAGGCGCTGGAGAACTTCTCCGGCGGCATGCGGCGTCGCCTCGATCTGGCCGCCAGCCTGATCGCGCGGCCGCCGCTGCTGTTCCTCGACGAGCCGACCACCGGTCTGGACCCGCGCACCCGCGCCCAGATGTGGGACACCATCCGCCGCCTGGTGCGGGAGGGCTCGACGGTGCTGCTGACCACGCAGTACCTGGACGAGGCCGACCAGCTGGCCGACCGGATCGCGGTCATCGACCGCGGCAAGGTCATCGCCGACGGCACCTCCGACGAGCTCAAGTCCTCGGTCGGCCTGTCCGCGCTGCAGCTGACGCTGGCCGACCGCGATCGCATCGAGGAGGCGCGAAACCTGCTGGGCGAGTTCCTTTCCCGGGCCGCCGGTCATCCGGTCGAGGCCACCGTCTCGCCCGAGGCGGGCCGCATCACCGCGCCCCTGCCCGACCCCTCCATCACCACCGACATCCTGATCCGGTTGCGCGAGCACGACATCCGGGTCGAAGAGATCAATGTCGCCAAGCCGAGCCTGGACGAGGTGTTCTTCGCACTCACCGGCCACGCCGCCGAGGACGACAACGACGAGACCGAACGGAGCGCGGCATGACCACGACTCTCACCGCCCCGACCGGGCGGCACGCGGCCGAGGCCGCGCCCATTCCCGAAGTGAGCAACCATATTCCGTTCAAGCAGACCGTGGCGAACTCCTTCACCATGGCCTACCGCGGAATCCTGAAGATCAAGCACAATCCCGAGCAGCTGTTCGACGTCACCGTGCAGCCGATCCTGTTCACCGCGCTGTTCGCGGGCATCTTCGGCGGGGCCATCGCGCACAGCGTGTCGGGCTACCTGCCGATCCTGATCCCGGGTCTGCTGGTGCAGACGGTGGTGCTGACCTCCGTGGTCACCGGCACCCAGATGCGCGAGGACATGGACAAGGGCGTCTTCGATCGCTTCAAATCCCTTCCCATCGCCCGCATTTCGGCCCTGGCGGGCGCGCTGCTGGCGGATATGGTGCGCTACGGCCTGGCGACCGTGCTCACCATCACCATGGGCATGATCCTGGGCTACCGTCCGCACGGCGGGTTCGTGGCCGTGGTGGTCGCCGGGCTGCTGGTGGTGTTCTGCTCCTTCGCGGTCAGCTGGATCTGGGCACTGGTCGGCATCACCGGTAAGAGCGCGGCCGCGGTGCAGGGCATCTCGATGATGATCATGTTCCCGCTGACCTTCATGTCCGGCGCGTTCGCCCCGGTCTCGACCATGCCGGGCTGGCTGCAGGGCATCAACAAGGTCAACCCGATCTACTACATGGTCAACTCCGCCCGTGAACTGATGAACGACAACGTCTACAGCCACAATCTGGTGTATTCGCTGATCGGCTCGGTGGTCGTGATCGTGATCTTCGCCCCGCTGGCGGTGAAGGCGTACATGCGGCGCGCCTGACGCGCCGTATTCGCCCCGCGGTTGGGACGCCCGTCCATCGAGAAATCGGTGGGCGGGCGTTCTGTTATGGTCGGACCGGTGAATCCGTCCCCCGCCTCCACAGACCGAATCTCCATTCGGTCGAATTGGTGTGCGTGGTTGACGGGCGTCGTGATTGTCGTGGGGCTCATTGCCGCGGTCGCGGGATGGGGCTCGTCACAGCGCGATTCACTGGTGGTGGCGGACGGGCCGATGGCCTCGGTGGTCTCCGCCACTCAGACGCAGGTCACGAAGGATTCCGGGCATCCGGCGGTCGATACCGCCCCGGTCTGCCGCAAGCAGGAGCATCCGGCCTCCGATCCCACCGGCACGTTGGCCTCTCCGCCGCGGGTCCTCGGCGATCAACTCGCCGCGGCCTGTGTCGCCCTGCAACCGGAATTCCATCATTCACAGCAGTTTTCGATCGGAAAGCAACCGCGCGCTCCCACTCTTCCGGTGGCGGCTCCGCATCTGACGACCGTGCTGATCATTTAGAGCTTGCTCGATGATCCAGCACCTTTTCGTCATTCTCGATGCGGCCGTTGAGGAGTACACGCATGTCCCGAAAACTGAAGAATTCCAAGGCTAGAAAGTCGTTCGCCGGACTCGCCATCGTCGCGGCGGTCTGCCTGCTCGTTATCGCCGCCGTGCAAATGCTCGGCGATGACAAGAAATCCGATAAGTCCGCCGGCTCCACCACCGAGGTGAATCCCGCGTACGCGCAGCTGGCGAAGATGGCCCGCCGCGACGCGCATGATCCGCTGGCCCTGGGCCGCGCCGACGCCCCGGTCGTGATGGTCGAATACTCCGACTTCCAGTGCCCGTACTGCAAGGTCATGGCCACCAAGATGGAGCCGCAACTCATCGCCGAATACGTCGACAAGGGCGTCATGCGCATCGAATGGCGCAGCATGGCCATCTTCGGGCCGGAGTCCGAGGACGCCGCGCGGGCCGCGTGGGCGGCTGGACAACAGGGCAAGTTCTGGGAGTACCACAAGGCGCTGTTCGAGCACGCGCCCGCGAAGAAGAACACCGGCGCGTTCACTCGTGACAAGCTCGCCGAATTGGCTACTACCGCAGGCGTTCCCGATCTCGAAAAGTTCCACGCCGACCTGGACTCCCCCGCTGCCACCGCGGCCGTGCAGGCGGATGTGAACGAGGGCATCAACATCGGCGTGAACTCGACCCCCGCGTTTCTGATCAACGGCCGCCCGATCCTGGGCGCGCAGCCGATCGAGCAGTTCCGTACCACCATCGACGCCGCCGCCAAGGCCGCCGGTGAGGCCACGGAATGACCGGCGGCATCAGCTTTTTCGCCGCGTTCCTGGGCGGCCTGCTGGCCCTGCTGAGTCCGTGCAGCGCCCTGCTGCTGCCCAGCTTCTTCGCGTACTCGTTCGAGAATCAGGGCAAGCTACTGGCTCGGACCGGCGTGTTCTATCTGGGCCTGTGCACCACGCTCGTCCCGCTCGGCGCGGCGGGCTCGCTGGCCGGGCGGCTGCTGGTCGGGCATCGGGACGTGCTGATCGCGATCGGCGGCTGGACCATCATCGTGCTCGGTGTCGTCCAAATCCTCGGCCGCGGTTTCGCTTTCGGCTTCGCCCAGCGCGCCGCCGCCAAGCAGGGCCGCCCCGAGCAGACCGGCGCGGTGTACCTGCTGGGCCTGGTCTACGGCCTGGCGGGCTTCTGCGCGGGCCCGATCCTGGGCTCCATCCTCGCGGTGGCCGCCCTCGGCGGCTCACCGATCCACGGCGGCCTACTGCTCGCGGTCTACGCTCTCGGCCTCGCAGCCCCACTGTTCATCCTGGCCACCCTCTGGGACCGCTTCGACCTGGGCAAACGAAAGTGGCTGCGCGGCCGCACCTTCCAGCTCGGCCGCCTCGAACTACACACCACCTCGGTGCTCTCGGGCCTGTTCTTCATCGCCCTCGGCGCCCTGTTCCTGGCCTTCGACGGCACCGCCGCCCTCCCCGGAATCCTCAGCGCCGACACCGAATTCGAGTTGGAGAATCAGGTCAAACGGCTGGGAGATCTGGTCTCCAACAGCACGGTACTGCTGGTGCTCGGCGCGGGCGTCCTCGGCCTCACGGCGTGGCGGTTGCGCAGCGGCGACAAAACCGAAAGCCGTTGAGATACAACCTCAGCAGGTGCCGTTGATCGCCGCTAGGTGCGCCAGGATCCGGTCGGCGGCCCTACGGCGCCCCAGGCCGGAGACTGCGGCGCGGGCGGCGGTGATCCGGTCCTCACCGACCAGGGCGCGGTGCAGGTCCAGTTGCCGCCGCCACTGCATCGACGGATAGTCCTGACGCCCGAATACCTTGGGCGTCAGCACGATCAGTTCCAGACCGCGCTCGATGTGCTGCTCGGTGGCCAGCAGGTAGGTGCCGACCGCGCAGCTCATCGAGCCGATCTGGGGCAGGTCCCAGTACTGGCCGCCCATCACCCGGACCGCGGCGTCGACGAGCTGGGCGGTGGTGTCGCGCATCAGATCGGCGTGCCCGTGCAGCACGTGGGCGTCGATGAGGGCTGCGACGTAGATGAAGGTCGCCGGACCGGGCATGCCGATGGTGTGCGGAAAGTCCATCAGGGCGGGCACCTGCCGGAAGCGGCGCAGTCCGGTGTCGATATCGCCTTCGGCGAGTTCGACTTCCGCCAGCGCGGCGGCGACGGCGGAAAGCCGCTGGTTGGGTTTGGTGATCACGGCCTCGGCGGACAGCTCGCCCACCACGTCGAGTGCGGGCTCGAGCACCCGTCGGGCCTCGGCGGGCTCCCCGACACCGGCCAGCGTGATCGCCAGCAGCGCACGGATCTCCACCGCCTCGTCGCGGGCGCGCAACCGCTCCAGCAGTTCGACGGCCTGCCGGTAGTAGCCGATCGCCCGGGCGTAGTTCGCGGACTGACCGTGCATGCTGCCGAGGTGCTGCGCGGTCATGGCGATGCCCCAGGTGTCGCCCGTGCCGGTGAGCGTCATGGCGGTCTCGGCGTCCTTGATCGAGCGGTACACCATGCCGTCGTTCTCGGCCAGGTTGGCGCGCAACAGCAGGGCCGCGAGCTGGATCTGCTCGTCCGGCGACCGGACGCCCGCGCTCAACCCCCGGGCCAGTTGCCAACTGTTGCGGGGACCGGTGGCCAGTTCACCGAGGTAGCGGGTCACCGGACTCATCGGCGCGCCCGAGGCCAGCAGACGGCGAATGGTGGTCCGCAAGCGCGCGGCATCACGAAAACCGCCGTCGGTGAACATCAGATGCATGCCGAGCATCAACTGGCCGTAGACGGTCAGATCCGTCTCGGCCTTCACGGTCGGCGGGGTGACCGGCGGCAGCGCGAGAATGCGCGGCGACCAGCTGATCAGTTCCGCGTGCGCGCCACGCAGCATCCACAGTCCGGCGAGGATCGGGAACACCGTGTGCACGGTCTCGAGGTCGCGCTGCTCCAGCGCGTAGCGCAGCACGGCGATCAGATTGTCGGCCTCCGCGCCGAGCGCCAGCAGCGCGGGAACCTGTTCGTCGGTGCTGTAGCGACGCGCGGTATCCACCGCGAACTCCCTGGCCCACTGTGACATCCGGTCCATGACCAGATCGGTCTCACCGGTGTGCGCCAGCTGTTCCTCACCGAATTCGCGGACGGTCTCGAGCATCCGGTAACGGGTGCAGCCCGCCTCGTCCTCCAGCACCGCCAGCAGCGACTGGCTGACCAGGCCGTCGAGAGCCATTGCGGGATCATCGATTTCGGGCCCGGACAGCAGGTATTCGGCTGCCTCCAGGGTGAATCCGGCCGGGAGTCGACACAGTCGACGCAGGGCCACCCGCTGGGCTTCGTCGAGCAGATTCCAGCTCCACTCGATCACCGCGTGCAAGGTGCGATGCCGCTGCGGCGAACTGCGGTCCCCGCTGCGCAGCAGCGCGAATCGATGGTCGAGCCGGGAGTCGATCTCCTCGACGCTCATGGTGCGCACCCGCGCCGCGGCGAGCTCGATGGCCAGCGGCAGCCCGTCGAGGGTGCGGCACAGCCTGGCCACCACCTCGGGATCCAGCCGCACCGATGGCCGCACCCCGCGGGCGCGCGCCTCGAACAGATCCGTGGCGGGTGATCCGGCGGCATCGATCGCCAAGGGCGGCAACGGATAGACGGCCTCGGCCATGAGCTCCAGCGGCGCGCGGCTGGTGGTGAGAACCGTCAGCTGATCGCTCACCCCGACCAGATCGGCCACCACCTCGGCGACCGGCTCGATGATGTGCTCGCAGTTGTCGAGAATCAGCAGCGTCGGCCGCACCGCGAGCGCCTCGCGCAGCTTCTGCCGGATATCGCGGCCCGTCCCCGTCTGCCGCAGCAGTGCCGGGTCCCGCATGATGTCGGCCACCCCCAGGGTGGTCGCAATGGCCGTCTCGATCTCGAGCCGGGTATCGGCCGTGCTCTCCGAATCCGCCCGCAGCGACGCCAATTCCACCAGCGTCACCGCGGTGTCGTGTGCCATCCGCGCGCCCAGTTCATTGGCGATCCGGGTCTTCCCGGTCCCTCCCGGCCCGAGCACGGTGACCACCCGCGAGAACCGCAGGATCTGTTCCAGCGCGGCCAGATCCGCCTCGCGCCCCAGCAGCGGATTCGGCGCGGCGCGCAAGCCGATCGCGGGCTCACCCATGGGTTCACGAGCCGCTGCCGTCGCCGCAGTGCCCACCGCCCGACGCATCGGCCGCGGACTGCCCGTTGCAGGCGGGTTCCCCAAGGGATCGCCCATCGAATCCCAGTGCTGCTGAGCGTCTTTTGCGCCACCCGCTGAGTCAACGCCACCCGTCGTGCCTTCGGGGGCGACGTGGCCCTCTCGCGACCCCAGTACTCCTGCCGGTATCGCGCCGGGCTGGGGAACGGCGGCCAATCCGCGTGCGGCAAAGGCAGATTCACTCGGCGGGCGCTGCTCACCGCCGGTGTGCGTCGACCCGACCGCTCGATGGGCGACCGGGTATCCCGGCCCGGCCGCCCCCGCAGACAGGCGTTGGGCTGAGCCACCAGGCAGGCCGTGAGCGCCATCGTGGCCGTCGGGTCCCGTCGCGCCGGGCGAACTCGTGTTCGCCCGATCATCCTGTGCGACCGCGTTGTCGGTCGAGAAGCCGGGGCGACCCCGTCCCCGCAGTCCGGGCAGTGGTTCGCCGCGCAGGATCGCGGTGTTCAGCGCAACCAGGGTGGGGCCGGGGTCGGCGCCCAATTGGTCGACCAAGCGGGTGCGGAGGGTGGCGAAGACGTCGAGGGCCTCGTTGGTGCGGCCCGTGGCGGCGAGCAGGCGCATGAGGGTGCCGTGGGCGGGTTCGTCGAAAGGGTCTGCGGCGGCGGCGCGTTCGGCCAGTTCGATGGCGGCGGGCAGGTCGCCGATCGCCTCGCGGGCGGCCAATTCCAGAGCGTCCAAGGCGCGGAGACGAACGGCCGCGAGGGTGGCGAGTTCCTCGGCGACCGGGCCCGGCGGGAGGTCGGCGGCGGGTTCACCGCGCCAGAGGGAGCGGGCGGCGGCCAGCAGGGTCAGGCAGGTACGGTCGTCGCCGGTCGTATGGGCTTGGCGGGCTTGCTTTTCCAGCTGCTGGGCCAGCGTCAGGTCGACCTGTTCGGGGGCGAGGGCCAGCCGGTATCCGGCGGGGCCGATTTCCAGCGCGCCGTCGGGCAGCGCGGAACGTAGTCGGGAGACCTGGGTGTGCAGCGCGTTCATCGGTGCGCGGGGCGGGGTGTCGCCCCAGACCTCGTCGATCAGCGCCTGCGCGCCGCGGCTGCGGCCGGGGTGGGTGGCCAGCGCCGCCACCAGCAGGCGCGCCCGGGCTCCGGGTACGGCGGCGAGCGCACCGTCGCGGCGCAGTGCGATCTCGCCCAGCAGGGCCACCAGGGTCGAGTCGACCACGTCCGCCACCCGCGCGCTTTCCGTGCTCGAACTGCCGTTTTCCGAAATCATCCCTTGCCAATCCTAGGTGAGCCATCGGGCCGATGCCGGATGTGTCCGATGGCGAGCTGCCCCGGTTCTAGAGAAGGGCCCGGGGGAGCTCAGCGGCTGGCCGGACCCCGGTTTACCCGATCGGTCCGACTCGGTTCAACAGGTTTTGCGCAGCGCGGGCCGCCGGAGGCCCCGAACGCCTAGGCTCTTGCCATGGCCGAATTCGACATTCACCGGGAAACGGTCATAAAGGCCGATCCCACCCGACTCCAGGCACTCATCGACGATTTCCATCAGTGGCGTAAGTGGTCGCCGTGGGAGGACACCGACCCGGCCATGGAACGCGTCTACAGCGGCGCGGACCGCGGTATCGGGGCCCGCTACTTCTGGAACGGCAATCGCAAGGCCGGGCGCGGAGATATGGAGATCACCTCCGCCACCGCCGAGGCGATCGGCATCAAGCTCAACTTCGAGAAGCCGTTCAAGGCATCCAACCAGGTCACCTTCGAATTCCGTCCGGCCGGCGACACCACCGCGGTGACCTGGCGCATGACCGGGCAGCGGAACGGCCTGATGGCGATCATCGGCAAGCTGGTGCCGATGGACCGCCTGGTGGGCAAGGACTTCGAGAAGGGTCTGGCCCAGCTCAAGGCCGCGGCAGAAGCCTGACCCGGGCGCAACGAGCCTCGGGGAGGCGCGGCCGCCAACCCTCGCATTAGGCTGCGGTGCATGGCTACAGCAGCGCAGTGGATCGAGGGCGCGCGGCCGCGTACCCTTCCGAACGCCATCGCCCCGGTCCTGGCGGGCACGGGGGCGGCCGCCTCGATCGGCGGGTTCGTATGGTGGAAAGCGATACTGTGCCTGCTGCTTTCGGTGGCGCTGATCATCGGCGTGAACTACGCCAACGACTACTCCGACGGCATTCGCGGCACCGATGACGAGCGGGTCGGCCCGCTGCGCCTGGTCGGCTCCAAACTGGCCGCGCCCGCGGCCGTCCGCAATGCCGCCATCGGCTGTCTGTCGCTGGGCGCGGTGATCGGCCTGATCCTGGTGGCCACCAGCGCCTGGTGGCTGATCCTGGTGGGCGCGGGCTGCCTGGCCGGGGCATGGTTCTACACCGGCGGCCGGAACCCGTACGGCTACAGCGGATTCGGCGAGATCGCGGTGTTCGTGTTCTTCGGCCTGGTGGCGGTGATGGGCACCGAGTTCGTGCAGGCCGGGCGGGTGGATTGGGCCGGGCTGGCATGCGCGGTCGCGGTGGGTTCGTTCTCCAGCGCCGTGCTGGTCACCAATAATCTCCGCGACATTCCGACCGACACCGAATCGGGCAAGCTCACCCTGGCCGTGCGACTGGGCGACACCCGCACCCGCACACTGCATCTGGTGTTGCTGGCGGTGCCGTTCCTGGCGAGCCTGGTGCTGGTGGCGCGGACGCCGTGGGCGCTGGCCGGGCTGATCGCGCTGCCGCTGGCGTTGAAGGCCAACGAGCCGGTGCGGTCCGGCAAGAACGGGCCGGGTCTGATTCCCGCCCTCGCCGGTACCGGTGTGGCCATGCTCGTGTGGTCGATCCTGACCGCCGTCGCGCTGGCGATCTCGGGGCTCTAGTCCTCGTCGGGGACGAGGACTCCCAGCACCCAGTTCACCAGCGAGATGATCACGCCGCCGAGCACCGCGGCCCAGAAGCCGTCCACGCGCAGACCGTAATCCGTGGTGCCGGTGATCTTCGCGGTCAGCCACAGCATGAGCGCGTTGATCACCAGCAGGAACAGGCCCAGCGACACCACGATGAACGGGAACGAGAGCAGCTTCACGATCGGTTTCACCAGCGTGTTGACCAGGGCGAACACGATCGTGATGGCGGCGATCACCAGAATCTTGCTCTGCGTGGTGTCTTCGGGGGTCTTGATCTCGATGCCGGTCACCCAGGCGGCAGCCAGCCAGATGGCCACGCCGTTGATCAGCAGACGTATCAGGAGCGTCATGCCCCGATCGTAGGGTGAGATCACCGCGGAGGCCGGACATCCCAGGACCGCGCGGGTCAGGCCGCCCGGTCGAGGTGCCCGGACACCGCGTCCCGCAGGGCCGCCACCGCGTCATCGCCGCCGAGCAGGCGGCGGGTGACGGCATTGGGCGCGCGCAGCACGGCCAGCATCATGTGCCCGGCCACGATGCGGTCGTCCTTGCGGGCCAGCGCCTCGCGCAGCGACAGCTCGATCACCTTCTTGGATTCCTTGGTGAACGGAATGTGCCCGCGCGGACCGCCTTCCGAACCCCAGTATTTGCCCCAGCGCGACTTCCCTTCGGGTACGGCCGCCTGATCGAGGGCGTTCTCACCGAAGGTGGCCTCCAGGCTTTCGCGCACGGCGTCCAGATCGATGCCGATGGAGCGCAGGGCTTCCGCGTCCTCCGCGCCGAGCGGCTCGCCACTGCGCTTGCGGGCCACCGCGTCTCGCACGCCGTCGGCGGTGAGCCCGTGTGCCGCAAGCACTTCCCGCAGCGCCTGGTCGGGGCTGGCGAGCAGGCCCAGCAGCACGTGCTCGACCTCGATGGTCGACGAGCACAGGTCCCGGGCCTCTTCCTGGGCCATGACGATCGCGTATTTGGCCGCCTTGTCGAATCGTTCGAACATCAGCGGATACCGCCCTTCCGGTTGTACTTCTGGTGGACCGCCTGCCGGCTGACCTCGAGCGCGTCCGCGATGGCCTGCCAGGACCAGCCCTGCTTGCGGGCATTGCCGACCTGGATGGCCTCGAGCCGCTCGAGCAACCGACGCAGTGCCAGCACCGCGCGGAGCCCGACCTGGGGGTCGGGGCTGCCGGCGGCGGCCGCCAGAGTCGTTGCTTCACTCATGACTGTCAATTTACGTTGACAGTCATGGCGCGTCAACGAAAATTGACACAACCGGAAGGATGTTCGCCGCCGGAGAACGCGGCGGGCCCCCAAAGGCGTTCAGCCCCAGAGGATGAGGGGCGCGAACTCCCGCACAGAATCGGTCCAGTCCCAGACCGTGTCCGGATCGACGGGAATGCCGTCCTGGAGGCACAGCCGCCAGCCGCGCGGATCCTTCTCCCAGATATCGCCATCCCGATCCCGGTACAGCCCGTAGGCCGCAGGCTCCCCGCCCGCCAGGGTCAGGGAACGGACGCCGCCGAGCCCGGCTGTGACATTGATATCCAGAACCGCCCGCGGTTGCTGCCCCAATTCGACTCCTGATTTGTTGTTGTTTCAAACTATTGGAGCAGAGCGGCGTACCGTCCAGTCCCCCACCCGGAGACCGCGGGGGTATCCGTCGGCAACCGAGCGTGTACCTGACGGCCATACAAGTAAGGTCAGCCTAAGTAAATGGATGGAGTTCCCACGTTCGGCGAGTACATTCGCCAGCGCCGCACCACCGCGAATCTCACGCGCCCACAACTGGCCTGGTTGGCCAACCTCTCGGTGCCGTACCTGACCAAGATCGAAGGCGGAGCCAATCCATCGCGCCGGGTGATCGAATCCCTCGGCACCGCACTGAAACTACCGCCGGCCGAATTCGAGTACGCCCTGGTGCTGGCCGAGGGTCCGTTGCCGCGCATCGAGGCCGACCATCCCACCCCGGCCGACCAGGAATACCTGGACCTACTCAACCCCGCGATCGGCGCCTACATCACCGAGCTCTACGACATCGTCGCGGTCAATGCCGCGCACCGGGAACTGTTCCTCGAGCTCGAGCCGGGGATCAACTACCTGGAATGGCTGATCTTCAACCCGGTCGCGCGCACGGTGATGGTGAACTGGGACGCCGAGACCCGCATGGCCGCCAGCCGCTTCCGCATGCAGCTGGCACGCAGCAGTGAGGACGAGCGCGGCGCCGAGATCCTCGGCAAGTGCCTGACCGATCCGGACTTCGCACTGATGTGGCGCTCGGACGCGGTCGCGGCCGAGCGCGGCAATCTCATCAAGCTGGTCCGCGATCCCCGGACGCTGGCCATCACGGAGTTGCGCATCAATCTCTGGCGGACGCAATCGACCTTGCAGTCATGGCTGCTGGTGCTCGGCACGACGGTCGATCGACCGACCGCGGTGACGCGTCCGGTGGTGCGCCGGAGGCCCGAAACGTCAAGGCCTGTTAACACCAATAAGGGCCTCAAAAACCGACCAGTAGGGCCGGAAGAAGCTGCGCCAGCTAACGATCCAACCCCTACAAAACCACTACAGCAAATTAACAGCAATCTTGGGGATGGTTGATCATTGGTTATCGGCGGACTGCCGTGCCGTGCGAAAACTAACCCGACCAAGTACCGGTGGCGATGAATTCGGTCACCACGGCGGCGGGCTCGATCAAGCTCAGCCCCTGGTCGGCAACCCATTCGTCATTGAAATAGGTTCCGGCATAACGGTCTCCGCCATCACACAGCAGCGTCACCACACTGCCGGTACGGTTCTCCGCGATCATGTCGGCAATCAGGGCAAACGCCCCCCACAGGTTGGTTCCCGTGGAACCGCCCACCCGCCGGCCCAGCACCGTCCCCGCATGCCGCGCGGTCGCCACCGACGCTGCGTCGGGCACCTCGATCATGCAATCCACCACGCTCGGCACGAACGAGGGCTCCACCCGCGGCCGCCCGATTCCCTCGATCCGCGAGGGCATTCCGGTCTGATACGCCAGGTCGTCGACCTCGTAGCCGCCGTAGAAGGCCGAGTTCTCCGGATCCACCACCGCCAGCCGGGTCGCATGCCGCTTGTAGCGGAGGTAGCGGCCGATGGTCGCGCTGGTACCGCCGGTGCCCGCGCCCACCACCACCCACTCCGGGATCGGATGGTTCTCCAAAGTCATCTGCTGGAAGATGGATTCGGCGATGTTGTTGTTGCCGCGCCAGTCGGTGGCCCGCTCGGCATTGGTGAACTGGTCCATGTAGTGGCCGCCGGACTCGGCCGCCAAACGCGCTGCCTCGGTATAGATGTCCGGGGCCCGATCCACCAGATGGCAACGCCCGCCCTGCGCCTCGATCAGCGCCAGCTTCTCCGGCGAGGTCTTGGCCGGGACCACGGCCACGAAATCCAGGCCCAGCATCCTGGCGAAATACGCCTCGCTGATGGCGGTCGACCCCGACGAGGCCTCCACCACCGTGGTGCCTTCCGTGACCCAACCGTTGCAGATGGCGTACAGGAACAGTGATCTCGCCAGCCGGTGTTTGAGACTGCCTGTCGGGTGGGTGGATTCATCCTTCAGATAAAGCTGAATGCCCCACTCGTCGGGCAGCGGGTAGCGCAGCAAATGCGTATCCGCGCTGCGCTGGGTGTCGGCGTCGATGAGCCGGACGGCATTGTCGACCCAGTCCCGGGGTGCGCTGCGATCGCAGCGCTTCACTGCTCGTCCTTGCCCTGCAGCCGCGACATCAGCTGCTCACGCTCCTTGCGGCGCTTGGCATCCACGGCGGTGATGTCCCGATTGACCTGCTGGCGCAGCTTCTTGAACAGCAGCAGCGACAGCGGCATGGCGATGAGCAGCGCGAACAGCATGGCGATGAGCAGCGGAACGGTGACGTGCACGAGGGCGCCCACACCCAGGATCACCGCGGTGATGACGGCGACCAGCCCGAGCCGGGCCAGCGTGTAGAGGGCGAAACTGCGGGCCAGACGGCGGCCCGCTCCTTCGGTCGGGGTTGCGTCACTCACGCAGAACAGCGTAGGTGACCGGGTCACGGCCGCGGCCGCAGGCCCGAATGTCGTCACCGCGGGACCGCGAATGTCGCTGGAGATTCGCTGGCCGTCGGCCAAACGTGACCGTAAACACATAACGGATATCCGTTTTGTCTATTACTTCCTCTTTACCAAAGCGAGACCGTTCGAACACCCAGGGGTTGCAGTGCAACGATGTCGCTACTGATGAGGGATCTGTCGAAACGGAAAGGTTTGCGAATGACTGCGTTCACCGCGGCGAGCCGCGTAATGGGTTCCGTCAACGGCCAGGACACTCTGCTCACCCCAGGCCAAGTCGCTGCCCTGTTCCACGTCGATCCGAAGACCGTGACCCGCTGGGCTCACGCCGGTCGACTGGGCTCCCTGCGGACTCCGGGCGGCCACCGCCGGTTCCGCGAATCCGAAGTCATGCAACTCCTGCGGTCCCTCACCACCGAGGCCCGCGTGTAACACCCATTCATTTCACGGATTACCACCCGCTTCACGTGCCTCGGGTACGCACTCGGATTACCCTCGAAGTCAGGAGGTGAGCGACGTGACGTACCTGTTGGCACTCATCGCGGTAGTCGCCATCGCGATGCTGTGCTGGAAAGCTTTCGGACCCCAGCGATCGGCCGGCACCGGCCCAGCACCCGCTCGGCACCACCGCATCATCGGTCCGGAGGATGATCCGGATTTCCTCGCCAAGCTCTCCCGGGAGCATCGTGATGGCGAATCCACCTGAATTACCGAAGCTCGCCAACGAGTTAGCCATATAGCCGAATGTGACCGTCCCTCGTGGAACCCGCGCCAGCGCAGCCCACGGGGGACGCGTCGTTTCCGGGCTCGGTTCAGGCGAAGGTCAACTCGGGGATGGTGGCCATCAGCCCTTCCCACTCCGGGTACATCGCGACCTTGCGGCGATGCAGCGCTTCGATCTTGGCGGACAGTTCCGGGTCCGGATCATCCGAAAGGTCCGGTCCGATCACGAGTTTCGCGAAGTGCGGCACGATCTCGGGATCCCCGGCCAGATGCACCGGGTCGTGCAGGTAGCGCTCCAGGGCCGCGAGATCTTCGATGCCCACGCAGAAGGCGTGGGTCAATCCTTCGGCGGGATCGCCGAGGTTCTGGCCGACCGTCGAGAAGCTGACCGAATCCACCGCGGCCGTGCGGCGCATGGCCGCGAGCACCTCGCCGCGTTGCGTCTCCGTCGTTTCGTCCCGGAAGCGGAATCGCAGAACGTGCACAATCATGACTACTCCCTCGAGTTGAACTAGCCGGTTCAGAAATAGTTACCGGTAAGTCCAAGTAGATCGTATTGAACCGGTGAGTTCAATAGTTCGAACCGGGGCGTACGATGCTGGAGTGACGACAGCGAAGGCGAGCCGTGGCCGAATCGACAAGCGGCAGGCGATTCTCGACGCGGCGCTGACGGTGTTCGCCCGGCGCGGCTACGCGGCGGCTTGCGTGCAGGAGATCGCGGACGCCGCGGCCGTCGCGAAGCCGACGGTGTACAACCACCTCACGGATAAGGAAACCCTGTTCCGGGAGGCGATTTCGGCCGCGGCGACCGCGGTCGGCGAGGAGGCCCTGACCGCGCTCGACCCGCTGCGCGAGCCCGGCACGGATCTCACGGCCGCGTTCACCCACACCGCCGACCTGCTGCTGCGCGCCTGCTCGGACGAGCGCGCGCTGGCACTGCACCGGCTCACCTACGCGCAGGCCGCCGACTTCCCCGATCTGGTCGATACCGTGCTGCGGCGCACCACCCTGCGGCTGCGCGAAACCCTCGCCGACCGGCTGGCCCGGCTGACCCTGTCCGGTCTGCTGCGGCACAGCGACCCGGCCGTCGCCGCCGAACAGTTCCTCGCCCTGCTCAGCGGTCCGCTGGAAATCCGCTCCCACCAAGGCAATCGAGCGGTGCCGGAGCCGGAACTGCGGGCCCTGGGCGAGGCCGCCGCCGACACCTTTCTGCGCGCCTACCGCGCGTGAGCGCCGGGCGCTTCCCGGGGCCATACTGAGCAGGTCCTGTTCCTCAGCGGTCGCAGGCGGAGGTGCCTCGATGGAGCATCAACAGAATCTGTCCCAGGACGCGCGCCGCAAGGTCGGCGATGAGCGGGCCGCCATCCGGCGGGCCGAGCGCCGGGATCACCTCGCGGAGATGAATCTGATCCGGCAGGAATCGGGCGGGGACTACGAGCCGCCGACCCGCGAGGACGCGGCGGAGACCGTCGAGCGGGAGCGGACGATCACCCCGCGCGTCGAGCGGCATGAGGCGAAGTCGGCGGCCCACGCCGAAATGCGTTTGGCCAACGGAGATTTCGTCGGCGCGACCCAGTCGCTCATGGACGACTCGGCGCTGGAGGACGATGACCGAGTGCTCGAGGACGAGTTCTAGGACGCGAAGCGGTAGCGCACCAGATCGATTGCGGCGCGCGACATTCGGTCGAAGGGGTCGATGCCGCCCTCGGCCCGGCACAGCACGTGCGCGCCCTGCAGCAGGGCGAGCAGGGTGGTGGCCAGGTCGGCGGCGGCCGCGGGCTCGACACCGGCGGCGGTCAGGCGTTCGGTGAGAGTCGTTGTCCAGGAATCGAATGCGGTGGCGGCGACGGTGCGCAGGTCGCCGCTGTCCGGGTCGACGGTGACGGCCGCGACCGCGCAACCCGCGCCATCCGCCGACGCCGCGACGACCGGGCGGACCAGTTCCAAGAACGCCTCGACCAGGTGCAGCGGGTCCTCGGCCGGGAGCGCGGCGAGATGCTCGCGGACCTGGTCGCCGTTGCGGGCGGCGGCGGTGGCCACCAATTCGGTCTTGCCGCCGGGGAAGTGGTGGTAGATCGCGCCGCGGGCCGCGCCACTGGCGTCCAGGACGGCGGTGAAGGACATGCCCGCGACGCCCTTCTTCTGCAGGGCGTCGATGGCCGCGTCGATCATGCGGTCGCGGGTGGTGGCCGCCATGAGTTTCTCCCAACCGTTGACTAGTACGGCCATACTAGTACACACTCGACTCGCTAGTACGTACGTACTAGCCGTCGAGAATGGAGTACTCATGCCCATCACCGTCACCGCACCCCGCGGCATCCTCACCGACCGCGGCGAACGCGAAATCCTGCCCGCGCTCACCGCCGCGCTGGCCGCCGCCAGCGGCGGCACCGGCAATGACTTCTTCACCGGAATCATCGGCGGCACAGTGCATCTGCTGCCGCCGGGCGACGTCTACGCCGGGGGTGTGAACCGGCCGATCGTCATGGTCGAGCTCAAACTGCCCAATATCGGACTGCCCGATCCCGCCGCCCGCGCGGCCTTCATCACCGCGGCCACCGACATCGTCACGGGACTCACCGCCGAAACCCATCGGCGCGAAGACATCTGGGTCAATATTCTCAACGCGCCCGACGGGGCATGGGGCATCGGCGGCCTGGCCTACACCGGTGAGGCGCTGATCGCGGCGGTCACTGCCGCAGCCCACTGACGCTGCAGCAGAATACATTTCGGGGCGAGGCAGGAATCCCGCCTCGCCCCGAATACCCCTCGGTCGCAGCCGTCAGTTCTGTAGCGCGTCCTCTTCAGCCTTACGCCGAAGGTTCTCGGCGACCTCGGCCTCCCAAGCCTGGTTGGCCTTGGTGGTGTCGACCTCGAATTCGAAGCGCTGCACCGACTTCGGATCGATGTCGGCCACATCCACATAGAACTGGTCGTACCAGCGACGCAGCTGGTAGACCGGCCCGTCCTCCTCGGTCAGCAGCGGATTCTCGATCTTGGACTTGTGCTTCCAGATCTCGACATCCTGGAGGAACCCCTCCCCGATGCCCTTGGTCATCTTCTTGGCGATCCGATCGGCCTGCTCGTCGCTCACGCCCGTCGGCTTGCGCACCGACATGCCGTACTGCAACACGAACGCGTCCTGCGAGATCGGGTAGTGGCAGTTGATCAGCACGGTCTCGAGCTCGAAGCCGCTGTAGTTGTTGATCAGCGGATTGACCATGTACGACGGCCCGAAGTAGGAGGCCACCGACTTGAGCGTGGAGTTACCGCCGTACTGCGTGGCCATGCCCTTGTCCGGGCGGGCCGTGGAGTCCAGGTACTGCGTCGCGACGTGGCCCTCGAAGACGTTCTTGAAGAACGTCGGATACGCGAAGTGAATGTAGAAGAAGTGGGCCATGTCCACGACATTGTCGATGATCTCGCGGCAGTTGGACCCCTCGATCACCATGGACTCCCAGGTCCACTCGGTCCACCCGTCCGACAACTCCTCGGTGCCCTTACCGTCCGCGTCGGTGTACGGCCCCTCGATATAAGGAATCGTCACCTCATCGGTCGGCGCACTCCCCTCATGGTCATGCCACACGAACAGCTGCCCGTTGCGCTCCAACGTCGCCCACGACCGCGTCCGAGCCAACGGCGGCACCCGCTTCGCATACGGAATCCCCGTGCATTTCCCGTTCCCACCCCACCGCCAATCATGGAACGGACAAGCGATCGAATCCCCCTTGACCTCCCCCATACTCAAATCCCCGCCGAGATGCCTGCAGTACGAGTCCAGCACATGCAACTCCGACTTACTGTCGGCGAAAATCACCAACTTCGTCCCGAACGCCGAAATCTGATGCGGCTTCCCATCCCGAAAGTCCTTGGCCAGCCCCACACAGTGCCACCCCCGAGCAAACCGAGTAGGCGCGGTCCCCACATCGATCTCCCGGACCTTACCGACCCGACCCTGCGGCGCCACTGCCATGATGAGCCTCCCGCTCGCAAACTAGAACACGTTCTAATCACCGTCGCTTAACACGGTACATCCCATCCCTACGCTCCGGTAGATCCCCCCGAAAACACGAAACCCCGGCACCTCAGCGCCGGGGCCACCGAAACCGCCGACGCTACTTCTGAGCCGAGAGGCTGCTGAGAAGTCCACCGATCACGGGAATCGAACTTGCGCTACCGGTTCCAGCCGGGTTGCTCGGCGGAGTCGGTACACAGCTCGTACCCGTCGGGGCGCTGTTGACCACGTTGATCGGGCCCAGGGTCAGCTTTCCGTTGCCCGGGACGGTTCCATTGAAGGGAACTGCGTAGATTGTCGTCTGCGCGGCCGCCTGAGGCGTCCATTGCACGGTGACGTCTTTGCCGCTCACCCAGGGCACAATGCCGACGGCGCCGAAGATCGTGTAGGGATCTTGCACGTACATGTAGTTGAAATTGATTGTGCTGTATGACGGATCCGTCTCCAACGCGGCCGCGTCAGCGGCTGGAATGGTGATCGTGTACGCCGTGCCGACACAGTAGGCCTGCGACGGTTGAATTGCCATGGCAGCCGATGCGGTCGTAGCGGAGACGACAGTGGCCACCCCCATCGCCCCCACTGCGAGGATACCGACGGCCGAACGATCAAAGACCGACATTTTCATGCTTCAAACTCCCCAGTTGTCGAAAATCCCCTTGCATCAAGGGAACCGACACAGGCTATCGCAACTGACTGACAGTCATTTCAGACTGTCGGCAGAGTTACTTACCGGTGTCGAACTGGTCGGGCTCTACGCAGTGGACGCCGAAAACCGCCGGTAATCACCAGATTTGGCTCGAGGAGGACCTCAACGGCACCTCGCAATACATCTCGGCCATCATCACCAACATTCCCGTCGCCGCCGCGCCCGCGTCGACCGGAAGCGCCTCCTCGATACCGATCATCGGAGGACTGCTGAGCAGCCTGTCGGCCAAATAGGCCACTCGGCAACGAGGTTCGGCTCGGCCGAACCTCGGATCAGTTCAGGCCCGCGTAGCTGTGCAACCCGCTCACCACGATGTTGATAATGAAGAGGTTGAAGAGCATGGCGATGAAGCCGGCGATGTTGATCCAGGCGGCCTTGGTGTCTCGCCAACCCGAGGTGGCTCGGGCGTGGAGGTAGGCGGCGTAGAGGACCCAGGCGATGAAGGAGCAGGTTTCCTTCGGGTCCCAGCCCCAGAAGCGGCCCCAGGCGGCTTCGGCCCAGATGGCGCCGAGGATGACGCCGATGCCGAAGATGGGGAAGCCGATGACGGTGGTGCGGTAGGCGAGGCGGTCGAGGAGTTGGGCGTCGGGGAGGCGGCGGGCCAGCTGGCCGAGGATGTTGTCGGCCTCGGCGCCCGCGGGCTGCCAGAGGCGGAAGAGGAACAGGAGACTCGCTACGCCGGAGACGAGGAAGACGCCGGAGCCGATGGAGACGACGGTGACGTGGACCGGGAGCCAGTAGGACTTGAGGGCGGGGACCACGGGGGCGGCGTCGACGTGAAGTTTGGTGCCCGCCAGGAACAGCAGGATCAGGACGGGGATCAGCAGGAACGACCACATGGCGCGGTAGCGCTGGTCGCGCAGGAGAACCAGGCCCAGGCCCACCGCGGCGGCCGTGGCCATCGAGATGAACTCGAACATGTTGCCGAGCGGGAAGCGGTGAGTGGCGAAGCCGCGCAACACGATCGAGGCCGCGTGCACGCCGAAGCCGACGAACAGGACCGCGAAGGCCATATTGCCGAGGCGTTCCGGGAACGGGCGCTGCTCGCCGCGCGGCGTCACCTTGCCGGGGACGTTGGCAGGCGGCTCGTCGACGGTGTCGGATCCGCCACCGGCGGTGACCAATTGGCGCGCGACCGTCGGCACCGTGCGGGTGAGGGCGAACTGCCAGACCAGCATGATCCAGACCAGCGCGTAGATCACGATGGCCGACTTGAACGCGAGATCGCTGTAGGAGGCGATGTTCTCGTCGATCGGCATTACTTGTCTCCCGTCAGCAGCCGCTCACGCAGGCGGTCGAATTCGCCGCCCCACCCGGCCTGGTCGGTGCGGGCCAAACCGCCCATTTCTACTACAGTATGTCGTACACCATCGGTCTCGGGCGACGGGTACACGCGCAGCCAGATGCGGCGGCGCTTCACCAGCAGCGACACCAGCAGGCCCGCCATCATGGTCAGCGCCGACACCAGCACCCACTGCTGCGCCGGATCGTGCGAAACCTGCAGGTTCACAAACTCTTCCGCGCCGTCGAAGCTCACCTTGGTGCCGTCGGCCAGGGTCGCGGTCTCCCCCGGCTTCAGGTTCACCCGCTGCTGCTTGACCAGTCGGCCCTGCTTGATCATCTCCGGATCCAGCGAGAACAGCGACTGCGCGCGACCGGTGTCCAGACCGGTATCGCCCTGATAGATGTCGACCGCCACGGCCGGATCCCGCATCGCCGGATACATCGAGGTCAGCAGCGAACCGTGCATGAGCGCGGTCGGCGCGAACAAACCCTGGATGGCGACCTGATGCTTACGCCGCTCGTCCTCGCTCGGGTACATGCCGCCCGGCGGATCGATGCGCAGCACACCCGAGGACAGGAAGGTGGTCGCGTCGTCCGGCTTCCACTGGATGGCCTCGGTGCGGGTCTGCCCGTTCGGGAAGGTCACCGTGAACTTGGGCGCGAAACCGTGGCCCTGCAAGTACACCCGGTCACCGGCGACCCGCAGCGGATGGTTCACCGAAATGCTGGTGTCCTGCCAGACGCCGGAGTCCAGATCCTTGCCGGTCTGATACTGGATGTTCGAGGTGAACATGGCCGCCTGACCGTTGGACAAGTAGTCGGCCTTGAAGTCCTTGACCCGCACACACAATGGCGTCAGCCCGGTGCCGTCGTTGACATTGCCCGCGCGGAACGAGTCGAACACCGCGGGCGAGGTGGTGCAGAAACCCGGGCCGTCATTGGCCAGCACGACCACATTGCCCTCGTAGCCGAACAACTTGCCGAGCGCCACCGACGCCAGCAGACCCACCAGCGCGAGATGGAAGACCAGATTGCCGAGCTCCCGGGTGTAGCCCTTCTCCGCCGAAAGGGTCACTTCCCCTTCACGACTGCCCGGCTGCACCACCGTGCGCCAGCCGCGCATCTGCGACAGGGCGCGATCGATCACCTCGTCCGGGCTCGCCGCATCGGCCCCCGACCAGTGATGCGGCAGCCGAGAAAGGTTGCGCGGCGCCTTGACCGGCGGCGTCCGCAACGCCCGATAGTGATCCAGGCAGCGCGGCAGAATGCAGCCCACCAGCGAAACGAACAGCAGCACATAGACGGCCGTGAACCAGAAACTGGAGAACACGTCGAACAGTTGCAGCCGGTCCATCCACGGACCCAGCGTCGAGCGATTGCGGATGTAGTCGTCGACCTTGCCCGCGTTCAGACTCCGCTGCGGCAGCAGCGCGCCCGGGATCGCGGCCAGGGCCAGCAGGAACAGCAGCATCAACGCGGTGCGCATGCTGGTCAGCCCGCGCCAGCCGTTGCGCAGCAGGGCGAACGCCCGCCGCGGTGGGGACTGACGCGGCGGCAGGGCGGGGGCGCTGGGGGTTTCGATGGTGGCAGTCATCAGATCGGCAGGGTCACATTCGAGACGAAGGCGTCGCGGACCCAGGAAACGAACTGGTCCCACGCCCCGGTCACCAGGGCGATACCGACGGCCACCAGAAGCAGACCGCCTATCACCTGAATGGTGCGGGAATTACGGCGCAGCCAGCCGACGCCGCGCAAAGCGGTCGCCGAACCGAAGGCCAGGATCACGAACGGCAATCCCAGCCCCAGGCAGTAGGCCACGATGAGAGCGACGCCGCGGGCGGCGGTGGTGCCGTCGGTGCCCGCCGACACGGCCATCACACCCGACAGCGTCGGGCCCAGGCACGGTGTCCAGCCGAGCGCGAACACCGCGCCCAGCAACGGGGCTCCGATCAGACCGCTCAGGCGGCGCGGCTCCATGCGGGTGTCGCGTTGCAGGGCGGGAATGAGGCCGATGAACGCCAGGCCCATCACGATGGTCACCACGCCGCCGATGCGTTGCAGCAGATCACGATTCACGTTCAGGGCCTGGATCGCGCCGAACACGGTGGCCGAGGCCAGCACGAACACGATGGTGAATCCGGCCACGAACAGGCCCGCCGCGCCCGCCACCCGCAAGCGCGCGGAATTGCGGTTCGCCACCGTGGTTTTCGCGCTCCTGGCCGATTCCACCGTCACCGGCGGGGCCTCCGCGCCGACCACACCCGCCAGATACGACAGGTAGCCGGGCACCAGCGGCACCACGCACGGCGAGGCGAACGACACCAGACCGGCCAGCAGGCACGCGCCCAGGGCCAGCAGCAACGGGCCGGTCGCGGCGGTCTGCTGGAACGAATCACCCACGCTCGCAAGCACGGTCACCTGGTTCACGGCTGCTCCTGCGCGAGCTTGTCGACCAGCGGCTGCAGATCCTGCGCCAGCAGCGAGCGCAGGAACACCGCCGCCACCCGATGCTGCTTGTCCAGCACGATGGTGGTGGGGATGACGCTGGTCGGGAACTTGCCGCCGAGCGCGAGCAGGCTGCGCATGGACGGGTCGTAGATCGAGGGGTAACCGACCTTGTTGTCGGTCACGAAATCCTGGGCCTTGTCCTTCTGATTGTCACGCACATTGATGCCCAGGAAGGCGACGCCCTTGTCCTTGCTGGCGTCGTAAACCTGTTCCAGCGCCGGCGCTTCCGCACGGCACGGGCCACACCACTGGCCCCAGATATTGACGACCACGACCTTGCCCGGGAAATCGTCCACGCCGACGGTCTTGCCGTCGTGCATCAGATCCGGGCCCGACAGTTTGCCGATGGTGCCGCGCGCGGACGGCGGATCATAGAAGATCTCGGTCTTGCCGCCCGGCGAGACGAAGTCGAAGGTGCCGCCCTGCGCCACCGCGTCCTTGCCCGCCGTCGAGCAGCCCGCCAGCACGGCGGCCACGCACAGACCCGCCACTGCCGCCGCCGCACGCCGCAGTCTCATGCTCCGGTCACCGCGGGATCCGACGCACCGGCCGGTTCCGAGTACACGATGTCGATCAACGTATCGCCCTGGTAGACCAGCGAAGTCAGCGAAGCCAGCGAGCACTGCCGGTTACGCGGGTCGTGCCACAGCCGCTGACCTTGCAGGAACCGGCGCAGCGTCCACACCGGCAGCTGATGCGACACCAGCACGGCCTCGCGCCCGGCGGCCTCCACCCGCGCCTTGTTCACCGCGGCCAGCATGCGATGCGCGATCTGCAGATACGGCTCACCCCACGACGGCGTGAACGGGTCCCGCAGCTTCAGCCAGTGCCGGGGCTTGCGCAGCGCCTTGGGCGAAACGCTCAGCCCCTCGAAGGTATTGCCCGCCTCGATCAGATTCTCATCGGTCCGAATCGTGAGCCCATGCCCGAGCGCGATCGGCTCCGCCGTCTCCTGCGCCCGCTGCAACGGCGACGCCACCACCAGCGCGATATCGTGATCGGCCAGCGAGCGAGCCACCGTCTGCGCCTGCGCCCGCCCGGTCACCGACAGACCGAACCCGGACAACCGGCCGTACAGAATCCCCTTGGGATTGTGGACCTCACCGTGGCGCATGACATGCACGATCGTCTCGACATCCGAGGCCACATCGCCCGGCAGGATCAACCCGCTCGCGGCCACGGTGGACTCGACTTCGCCGGTGGACGTTTCGACGTCAGCCGCAACCTCGTCCGCAGCAGCCTCGACCTCGTCCGACTCGGCCGCCAAGTCAAT
>NZ_JBSGBY010000038.1:0-24924 GCF_053601505.1 Nocardia sp. NPDC004722 | reverse complement strand
GCCGAGGATGGGCCGGGTGGTCAGCGAGGCCCGGACCTGGTTGCCGGGACCGACCGTGAAGGCGCAGGACACGGTGACGGTGCCGTTGCCGGGCATCGGGAGAACGCCGGAGCAGTCGGGGCGTGGGATGGTGACGCCGCCGATGGTGAGCACCATCCGATAGGACACCACGATGTCGTTCACGGGCGGTGTGGAGCTGGGGACGGTCACGGTGACGAACGGGTGCGGGGAACTGGTGAGCGTTGAGATCGCGGTGCAGGCGGGCCCGCACGGAGTGCTCCAGGAACCCACACTGGTGACCTGGGTTTCGGTGTCGGAGGCGTCGTCGAGGGCGACCACGGTGGACCGCAGGTCGCGGTAGAACTCGGCGACCTCGTCGGCGCTCATCGGGGCGAGCGTGACATCGAAGTTCGCGTCGGTGACGCGGGCGGCGCGGCCCGCCACCGCGAAAGTGGTGACCCCGCCGCTGGTGATGCCCTCGGTGTACCGACCGTCGATCATGGCCGCCGAGCCCCGGGACACCGGAATCCCCTGGGCGGCATCGGGATCCAGGCGGTAGCCGAGCAGGCCGGGCTGTAGCCCCTGTGCCACGTCGACATCCGGGCGGGCCGCGGGCTCCAGGATCCACTGGCCCTCGGAGCGTTCGGCGTCCTCGGGACCGAAGCCGTCGGCGACCCAGGCGTCACGGCCGCCCCGCAGAAAGGTCTTGCCGCCGATCATCAGGTAGCTCAAGGTTTTCCCTTGGCCGTAGTCCAGAGTGCCGGACAGGTCACCGGTATTGGTGACGCGCAGGTCTAAAGCCTCTGTCTTGCCGCTCTTTCCGGTGACCGTGCCCGTGTAGTGCTCGCCGGGGGCGTTGATCAGCGCGAGCTGCGCGGCCCGCAGCGTCTCGCGCGCGGCCGCCGCGGCCGACGGTTCCTGCGGTCGCGACACCAGCCACACCGTCACGGCGGCCACCGCCAACGCGACCACGATCAGCCCGCTCAACCAGGGCCACCAGCGGCGGCGACCGGCCACCACGGTCACCGTCTCCGGTTCCGCGGCGATCGAGTCCTCTGTCGTCATCCCCACCCCCGATAACCGACTGCTTAGTCAGATGTCATGACGGCAGCACTATATGGTCCGGCATTGCACCCGGCAAACCGGATCGGAGGTATTCGCGCAGGCTATGACTCGGCGCGACCGACCAGGCAATGGCCGTCGATGGGCCAGCGTTCGACGGTGCTCTGGGTGACGGTGAGACCCGCGCGTCGCATGGCGGCAGTCACCTCGGCAACCGGGCGCACGCGGACGTGTACCGAGAAGGGCACGCGCGCCATGTCTTCCGGCTCGCCGACGCCCACCACGGCGGTGCCGCCGGGACGCAGGACGCGGCGCAGCTCGGTGCAGGCGCGGTCCAGATCGTCGACAAAATAGAGTGTGTTAACGGTGATCAGTGCATCCAAACTGGCTGCGGCAAAAGGCAATTCGGTGATTGAGCCGGTCTGTAGCCGCAATCGGCCGTTCCCGAGTTCGCGACCGTAGCGGGATGTCAGCCGCGCCACCATGTCCGGTGAGATGTCGACCCCGTGCACGGTGCCGCCCGCACCCACCCGATCGAGGAGCAGCGACAGCCCGACGCCACCGCCGAAGCCGATATCCGCCACCGACTGACCGGTTTTCACTGTGGCGGAAGGGGGAGAAGATGACCTCCGCCTGCGCGGCCGCGAAATCACGGCCGTCGGAGGAAACCCCGGCCTGGAAGATCACCGGATGCTCTTGCGCGCTGCGTGGCACGGTCGGGGTGACCGCCACCCGGAACTGCCCCCGGTCGCGTTCGACCGCGCGAATCTCGGTGTCGGACCAGGCATCCCAGATCTCCCGGGCCAGACTCAGGAATTCGGCGGCCCGCTCGTAGCGGTGCGCGTGATCCAGAAAGCCGCCGCGCCGGAAATTCTCACCGGTCCAGGCATTGTCGGTGGTCACGACGTTCCAGCCCGCGCGGCCGCCGGACAGCACATCCAGGCTCGCCAGCCGCCGCGCCAGATCGGCGGGCTCGTTGTAGGTGGCGTTCTGCGTGGCCACCAGGCCGATGCGAGAGGTGATCCCGGCCAGCGCCGCCAATTGCGTGATGGCGTCCGGTCTTCCGGCGATATCGGTGTCGAGCAGCTGCCCGTCCTGCTCGCGCAGGCGCAGACCCTCACCCAGGAAGAAGGCGTCGAAGAGCCCGCGCTCGGCGGTTGTGGCGACGCGACGGAAGGTCTCGAAGTCGATCTGCGACCCGCTGCTTGGATCCGACCAGATCGTATGGTGATTGACGCCCTGGAAGAAGACGCCGAAATGCACCTGGGCGTCGGGAAACGGGACCTCGCTCATCGGGCGGACTCCTTCGCGTAGCGGTTGACGGGACGGGCCAGGCCCAGATTCGCGCGCAGCGTCGAACCGGGCACCGGGCGGTGGGCGACACCGGTGCGCAGCAGCGCGGGCATCACGTAGCGAGCAAGAACGGGGAGATCCACGTCGAGGTCCGCCGGATGTAGCCGGACGCCGTCGGCCACCGGCGCGAGTCCGGTGAGCAGCACGACCAGATCCGCGGCAGACCCCGAAAAGGCTAGGCGTTCAACAGATTCGGGGGGCACGGGTGCCTCGGCGTCGAAGGCCGGGCGGCCAGCGGTTTCGGGCGCTGCCGTTGCCTCGGAGTCCGTGGAACGGCCGGTGGCCGTCGACCGGTCGGACGCCGCGTGCTGGTCGGGGCGAGCAATCCGGCCGAGGTCCGCGCGGCGTTCCCGTGCGGTCGCGGTGGGGGTATCCAGGGTTACCTCGATATCCACCAGTACTCGCGGAATCCCGGCTGCGCGGGCCGCGTCGACCGCGGTCGCTGCCGCCGTCGTGGTCGGGCCGCTGACGAGCGCGACGTCGGTTCCCTCGGATTCGGCTGTGCCGTAACCGAAGACGACCACTTGGCCCTGGGGTGGGCGGGGCACTATGGCTGGGCCCTTCACGGAGAAGGTCTCGCCGATGAAATCGATGTGGTGCAGTTTGTCGCGGTTGAGGAACTTTCCGGCGGCGTAGTCGCGGATGACCGCGTCGTCCTCCCACGAATCCCACAGTCGCCGTGCGGCTTCGATGGCGTCGACGCGCTCGCGGCGGATCTCGGGCTCGGTGGTGCGCGGGGTGGCTCCCCAGATGTGCGCGCTGTCGGGATCGTCGGCGGCGAGCCAGCCCGCGCGCCCGCGCGAGGCGTAGTCGAGGGTGGCCAGCTGGGAGGAGAGGTGGAAGGGCTCGGCGTAGGTCGGCGCGATGACCGGGACCAGGCCGAGGGTGCTGGTGGTGGCCGCGACGAAACCGGCGCGGACCGAAGCATCCAGGCGCGCGGTCGATTCCGGGCCGGGCGGTCGCAGGGAGTCGTCGATGGTCGCGAAGGTGAAACCCGTGTTCTCGGCCGCCTGGACGCGGGCTCGCCACGCGCCGGGGTGTAGATCCCGGCCGTCGAGTTCGATTCCCAACGCGAACAGGCCCGTTCGGTACTCGCTGTCACTCGCCATAGGTTTGACGATCGTCGAACTGTGCGTGGTGGGCCACGGTTGCCGTCAGCGTGATCCGAACCCCGTGACCCAGCTCACTCACAGCCATCTTGCTTATACCCCTAGGGGGTATTAACTTGATCATTTGTAAGGCACGAAAGCAGTTGAGAGGGACGAGAAAATGACCACCGAAGCCCACGCCGGACATCACAACCACGCAGCTCACGGCGCTCACGCTGCCCATGCCGCGCACGCTGACCACGCCGCCCATGCGGATCATTCCGCGCACGCCGCGCACAGCGACCACGCTGCGCACGCGGATCATGCTGCGCACGAAGGGCATGCGGCCCACGCCGGACACGATGCTCATGCCGGACACGATGCGCACGCCGGTCATGCGCACGGCGGGCACGACGCCGGTGTGCCGGGCGGCCTCCAGGTCACCCAGGACGGTTACACCCTCGACCTCGCCGAAAAGATCGTGGCCGCAGGCGAAACCGAGTTTCGCTTCCGCATCCTCGGCCCGGACGGCGCGCCCGTCACCGAGTTCGACGCCATCCACGACAAGGAACTGCACCTGATCGTCGTACAGCGCGAGCTGACCGGCTTCTGGCACGTCCACCCGGTGCGGCAGGCAGACGGAACCTGGACCGTGCGGCTGAACCTCCCCGAGGCGGGCGCCTACCGCGCCTTCACCGATATCGCGCCGCGCGCCCTCGGCAAGACCATCACGCTCGGAGCGGATTTCGCCATCCCGGGCGACTACCGGCCCGGCACCGCGCCGCGCCCGGAGCGCACGTTCACGGTCGACGGCTACGAGGTCACCCTCGACGGCGACCTGGTCGGGGGAGCGGGCGAGCTGCTCACCCTCACCGTGCGCAAGGACGGCGAGCCCGTCACCGATCTGCAGCCCTACCTGGCCGCCTACGGCCACCTGGTGATCGTGCGTGCCGGCGACCTGGCCTACGTCCACGTACACCCGAACGGCGAGCCCGGCGACGGCTTCACCGCGCCCGGCCCGGAGGTCACCTTCCACACCGCCGTCCCGGGTCGCGGCACCTACCGCCTCTTCCTGGACTTCAAGCACGGCGACCAGGTCCGCACCGCCGCCTTCACCCTGCTCACCGCCAACTGAGTTCGTCCCACCGCCAACTGAGTTCGGCCCACCGTGAACTGAGCCCGGCCCACCGTGAACTGGGCTCGGCCCACCGTGAACTGGGCTCGGCCCACCGTGAATTGGGCTCGGCCCGGCACGAGCTGAGCTCAAGGCTCCGCCAGCCGAATCCCACGCCAGTCGAATCGAATCCACACCAGCCGAATGGAGTCTCCATGTGCGCCTGTCGATGTCACCGCAGCCGTGATCCACCTTCGACATCCAAAGGAAGTGTTCCCCATGCGCACCTTGCCCCTGGCCGTCTGGGCCCTGGTCATCGCCGCCTTCGCCATGGGCGCCGACGAATTCGTCGTCGCCGGAGTGGTGGAGGAGATAGCGAACTCCCTGCACGTATCCCTCGGCGCGGTAGGCAGATTCGAGAGCGCCTACGCGCTCGGCGTCGCCCTCGGCGCGCCGCTGTTCACCGCCCTCGGCAGCCGGGTCAGCCGCCGGTTCATGCTGCTGGCCACCACCGGCGTCTTCCTGGCCGGAAACCTCCTCTCCCTGTTCGGACCCACCTACGGCGTGATCCTCACCGGACGCGTCATCGCCGCCCTGGCGCACGGCGCCTTCTTCGGCATCGCGGCGCTGTTCGCCGCCGAACTCGTCTCGAAGGCGAAGCAGGGCCGCGCGATAGCGACGGTCTTCGCGGGCTCCACCGCAGCGACGATTCTCGGCGCACCCATCGGCGCGGCCGTCGGCAAGGCGCTCGGCTGGCGAGCAACCTTCGGCACCCTCGTCCTGTTCGGCGTGATCGCCGCCGTCGGCCTGATCCTGTTGATCCCCAAGACAATCGGCCGCGAACGGGCCCGCGCGGTCCAGACCCACGACCATGCCCACAGCCACGACGATGCTCACGGCCAGGCGGACGCTCACCGCCACGCGGACGCCCATAACCGCGCGGACGCTCACGACCACGACCACGTCGACGGTCACACGCCTGCTCATGTGGATGCCCATGCTCACAACCACTCTCACGTTCATCACACGGAATCGAGCGGTGGCGTGGATGAGGCGGAGCTGGATGCGCATGCTCGGATGCATATGGCCGGTGGCGGTTCCGCTCCGCTCCGGGATCAGCTGCGGGCGTTGCGGCGGCCAGCGGTGTGGATCGGGCTGCTGACAACGCTGCTCGGTTACGGCGGGGTGTTCACCAGCTACGTGTATCTCGCGCCGCAGTTGACCGAGGCCACCGGGCTCGGAAAGCAGTGGGTGACACCGATGTTCCTGTTGTTCGGCGTGGGCCTGTTCGCGGGCAATCAGCTCGGCGGCAAACTGGCGGACCGGAATTTGCGTCTGGCGCTGGTGGTTTCGATCGGCGCGCTCACGGTGACCCTGTTCGCGCTGACCCTGCTCATCCACAATCCGATCACCGCGGCCCTGGGCCTGCTCGCCTACGGCGTGGCCGCGTTCTCCGTGGTGGCCCCGCTGCAACTGCGGGTCATGCGGCAGGCCGGTGACGCCCCGGATATCGCCTCGGCCGCGAATATCTCCGCCTTCACTCTCGGTTCGGCGCTGGGCATCTGGCTCGGCGGCGCGGCCATCGACGGCGGACTCGGCGTCACGTCGGTGAACTGGGTGGGCGGCAGCATCGCCGCCGCGGGTCTGGTACTGGTCCTGGTATCGCTGGGACTGGACCGGGCCGGCGCACCGGTTCACAGCGAGCCGGTCCACCCGGCGCACCAGCACTGAACAACAGCCGAGCGGGCGGTGAACGCCCGCTCGTGCGACACCCGGCAGGGCACTCGATTCGAGTGTCCTGCCGGGTGTTTTCGCAGTTCGTGAGGGTAATAAGCAGGCTCACAGGCAACTCCCAGCCGCTTGGAAGCTCCCCGGCAAACCCGCCACATATGCTCCCGGCCGTCAGTGGGAATTGGCTGGGTGGACAAGGGAAGGCGGGTGGCATGTCGACCATCAGCGTCGCGGAGGATGCGGCGTCGACCGGTGGGAGCGATGCAGGGCCCCTCGGTGACAACGAAACGTCGTCGAAAGACGAACGGACGAGATGGTCGACGCTACTCGCCCCTCCCGGACGGTCCGGCTGGGAACGACCGGCCACCCTGGCACTGCTGATCGCCACCGCGATCATCAACCTGTGGGGACTGGGCGGCGCGGGCTGGGGCAACGGCTACTACGCCGCCGCCGTGCAGTCCGGCACGCAGAGCTGGAAGGCGCTGCTGTTCGCGTCGCTGGATCCGCAGAACGCCGTCACCGTCGACAAGCCGCCCGCCGCCCTGTGGGCAATGGGCCTGTCCGGCCGGATCTTCGGCTTCAACTCGTGGTCCATGTTCGCCCCGCAGGCCCTCATGGGCGTCGCGGCGGTGGCGCTGCTCGTCGCCGCGGTGCGACGCTGGGCCGGACCGGCCGCCGGTCTGATCGCGGGCGTCGGCCTCGCGGTAACCCCGGTGGCGGCCATGATGTTCCGCTTCAACAATCCCGACGCGCTCATGCTGCTCCTGCTGGTGGGCGCCGCGTATTGCACGGTCCGCGCCATCGACGCGCGCGGTGACCGCTTCCTGTCCGCCAGCACCGGCTGGCTGGTCGGCGCGGGCGTGCTGATGGGCTTCGGCTTCCTCGCCAAGATGATGCAGGCGTTCCTGGTGCTGCCGGGTCTCGCCCTGGTCGTGCTGGTGGCCGGTGCGGGCGGATGGCGCACGCGCATCGGGCAATTGGCGGCCGCCGGTGTGTCGGTGGTGGTGTCCGCGGGCTGGTACGTGGCGCTGGTCGAACTGTGGCCCGCCGATTCCCGTCCCTACATCGGCGGTTCCACCGACAACAGTCTGTGGGATCTGGCCATCGGCTACAACGGCCTGGGCCGCGTGCTCGGGAACAAGAACGGCGGCCACGGCCCGTCGTCGGCGGCGGTACCCACCTCGACACCGGTACCGACCCCGACCGGAGCGCAGACCCCGGACCCGAGCCAGATGCACGGCGGCTTCGGCGGTTTCGGTTCGCACCCCGGCCTCACCCGCCTCTTCCACGGCGAGCTCGCCACCGAGTTCTCGTGGCTGCTGCCCGCGGCCCTGATCGCTCTGATCGCGGGCCTCTGGCTGACCCGCAGGCAGCCGCGCACCGACCGCGTGCGCGCCGGTCTGCTGCTGTGGGGCGGCTGGCTGCTGGTGACCGCGGCCATGCTCAGCTACATGAGCCGCAGCTTCCACTCCTACTACTCGATGGAGCTGGCCCCCGCCATGGCCGCGCTGATCGGCATCGGCGCGACCCAGTTGTGGTCGCGCCGTGGTCATTTCGCGGCGCGCGGGACTTTCGCGGTCATGTCCCTGCTCACCGGCGCGTGGTCCTTCGCCCTGCTGGGTCAGACCCCCGACTGGCTGCCGTGGCTGCGCTGGACGGTGCCTGCGCTCGCGGTGCTCGCCGCGGCTGCCCTGCTGGTCACCCCGCAGCTGCCCCGATTCGCCCTCGCCATCGGTGTTTTCGCGCTGCTGGCCGGATTGCTCGCCCCGACCCTCTACACCCTCGAGACCATCACCCAGCCGCAGCTCGGCGGCAGCCCGATGGCTGGTCCGGCACGCGATGACGACGACGGTCCCGGTCCGGGCGGTCCCGGACAGCTCGGCGTCTCGGACCCGCGGATCATCGACCTGATCAACGGCAGTGACGCCCGCTGGGCGGCCGCGGCGCGGGGCGCACAGGACGTCGACGTCCTCGAATTGACCACGGGCAAGGCCCTGCTCGCGGTGGGCGGTTTCAGCGGTCGCGACCCGTCCCCGACGCTGGAGCGGTTCCAGCAGTACGTCGCCGACCACCAGATCGGCTACTACCTGGTGCGTGAGCGCAAGCAGGACGGCGGCCGACAGTGGAACCAGGACGACCAGTCCAACTCCATCCAGATCGCCGCCTGGGTGAAGGCCAATTATCCGGTCACCAAGATAGGCAACATCGAGGTCTACACCCTCAACTGACCCGTGATCGAGTCACTGGTGCAGGCGCTTCCAGCAAGCGCCTGCACCAGTGCTTTTTGACCGGTATCGCTGCCCGGATGGAACGAAATCGGCGTCGGGACCGACCAGTCCGGTGGAGGAATTCAGCGGATGGGATGGGCGGGGCGGCAGTGGAAAGTTACAGTGGCGGGCGAGAACTGGGGCCGGGCGGGAGGTCGGCGATGGGTGAGCCGCGGGCTCAGGTGGGGATGCTCGGTCCGGTGCAGCTGACCATCGGCGGTGTCGAGCAGCAGTTGGGCGGTCCGAAGCAGCGCGCGGTCCTGGCCTACCTGGCGATCAATGCCAACCGCCCGGTATCGGTAGAGGCGCTGGCCAGCGCTGTTTGGGAAGACAATCCACCGCCCGATGTGCGGGTCAGCCTGCACGCCATCGTCTCCAACCTGCGCAAGCCCCTGCGCGACGGCGGCATCGACGCACGCACCGTGTTGCAGCACATGGGCACCGGCTACCGCATCGTCGTCGAGGACGCGGCCTGCGATGTCTTCCGCTTCCGCGCCCGCCGCGAGAGCGGCATGCGCGCGCTCGCCGCGGGCCACTTCGCCTCCGCCACCGACGCGCTGTCCGACGCTCTCGCCCAGTGGCGCGGACCGGTGCTGTCGGATCTGCGCGGGCTGGGCTTCGCCGACGCGTACGCGGTGGCCCTCGACGACGAGCGCATCGGCGTGATCGAGGCCCGCGCCGAGGCCGACATCGCCCAGGGCCGCGCCGAGAACGTGGTGCCCGAACTGAATCTGCTGGTGCGCGATCATCCACTGCGCGAATCCCTCTGGGAACAGCTCATCACCGCCCTCTACCTGACCGGTCGGCAATCCGACGCGCTGGAGGCCGCCCGCCGCCTGCGCGGCATCCTCGCCGAAGAACTGGGCATCGATCCCGGCCACCGCATCCGGGAACTGGAATCGCGCATCCTGCGCCAGGATCCGCTCAGCGTGCGCGCGGTCGGCGCGGCCTCGGCCACCCGCGCGACCACCATCGTCGACCGCAGCTGGCACGAGCCGCAGGCACTGCTGCGCGACCGGTTCGGCCACGTCTATCCGATCGTCGGCTCCACCACCCGCATCGGACGGCTCTCCGACAATGACATAGCGCTGGCCGACGGCCGGGTCAGCCGCCATCACGCGCTCATCATCGACAACGGGCACACCTGGGTGCTCAAGGATCTGCAATCCTCCAACGGCGTCTTCCTCAACGGCGCGCGGGTGCTCGACAGCGGTTTGCTCTCCGACGGCGCGCTGTTGCGAATCGGCGACACCGAGCTGGTATTCGTTCTGGTACGTACCGATGACGACAACACCCGCTGAACAGGAGTGAACCCCGCGTGACCGGAGTGCGACCTCCGGAGCCAATGATTAACTGACCCTTCATTGGTGAGCCCCCTCACCGCCACGAACCCCCAAGCTCGGTCGGCGATCCTCGTGAGTAGCCGTTCCTATGCTCACAGGGGAGATCATGGATCGGAGGCGCTTTCTGAAGCACGCCGCGCAGGTGGGTGGTGCGGCCGGAGCCATGTCGATGCTCCCGCCGAGCCTGGTCCAGGCCTGGGCCGAACCGGCCCCGCCGGGCGGCTGGGACGCGATCGAGCACGTGGTGATCCTCATGCAGGAGAACCGGTCCTTCGACCACTACTTCGGCGGCATGGCGGGTGTGCGCGGCTACGCCGACCTCAACGCGCTACAGCTGTCCACCGGACGCTCGGTCTTCCACCAGCCCGACGGCGGGCGCACCGTGCTGCCGTACCTCACCACGCTGCAGAACATCGACGGCACCGACCACGGAACCCGCACCGGCCACGACGCTTTCGCCTTCGGCAAGCACGACGGCTGGATCCCGGCCAAGGGCGAGGGCACCATGGTCGGCTACGACCGCGACACCCTCGGCTTCTACTACCAGCTCGCCGAGGCGTTCACCGTGTGCGACGCCTACCACTGCTCGGTGAACGGGCCGACCGACCCCAATCGCATGTACCTGTTCACCGGCACCGTGAAAAACCCTCTGGCCCTGGACAATTACGCGGAATCGCTGCAGGTGTCGCTGTTCTCCGACGATCTGAAGCTGCGCTGGATGCGCAGCCTGCCGGTGAGCGGGATCGTGGACTCGGTGCTCGGCATGGTGCACGGAATGACCAGTGCGCTACCGCAATCCGTCACCGAGGCGCTGACCGGGCTGGTCGCGCCGCGCACCGGCAACCTGTTCCTCTACGACGCGCTGCTCTCGGCCGACGCCGGACGCTACGTCAACGACGTCATCTTCGGACTGCCCTGGACCACCTACGCCGAACGGCTGCAGGAACGCGGCATCGGCTGGCGCGTCTACCAGGAATGGGACAACTACACCGACAACGCGCTGGACTTCTTCCTGCCGTTCCGGGAGGCGGCGCGCGCCGCGCTCAAGTACACCAACGGCGGCCGCGGGCTCGCCTTCGAGAACTTCTTCCGCTATTACTCCGACCTGCAACGGGATCCGCGCCTCGAAGCGGCCTACGCGGCCGACCTGAAGCGGGGCATGGACGAGCTGTCGGCGCATCAGCGGGCGCTGGTGGAGCAGGGGCTGTTGCGGTCGCGCACCGGCACCCTGGTCGAGTCCTTCCGCGCCGATGTGGCCACCGGGCGGCTGCCGAAGGTGTCGTGGATCGTCGCGCCCTATGTGGACTGCGAGCATCCGGTGATGGGTCCGCGCAACGGGCAGGCGCTGGTCCACGGCGTGCTGGAGGCGCTCGCCGAACACCCCGAGGTGTGGAACAAGACCGTCTTCATTCTCAATTACGACGAGAACGACGGGTATTTCGACCACGTCCCGGCCCCGACGGCTCCGCCGGGGACGAGCGGCGAGTACTTCGGCACCCATCCCGTCGGCCTGGGCGCGCGCACGCCCGCGATCATCGTGTCGCCGTGGAGCAAACAGGCGGTGTGCTCGGAACTGTTCGACCACACCTCGGTGCTGCGATTCCTGGAGCGGGTCACGGGTGTGGCCGAACCGAATATCAGCCCGTGGCGGCGGCAGCTGTGCGGCGACCTGTCGTCGCTGTTCGACTTCGGCGCGCGGCGCACCCTGATCCTGCCGAGTACCGCACCGCGTGCGGAGCAATCCAGTTCCGGTGTCGCGCAACCGCTTCCCTTCGTGCAGCGGATGCCCAAGCAGCAGGCGGGCAGCCGGGCGCGGGTGCCGCTGCCGTATCGGCTGCGGGCTCGGTGCGCTCCGGGGGAGAAGGGCGGGGTGGCGCTCACGCTCGAGAACGCGGGTACGGGGACGGCACACTGCCTGGTGTATCCGAACGCCTTCGCCCTCGATTACACCCCGGTTCGATTCGACATCCCCGGCGGCGGGGTGATCGCTCGTGAATTCCCTTCCACGAATGGGTGTTACGACTATTCGGTGTACGGACCCGACGGATTCCAGCGGCGCTTCGCCGGTGATCTGCGCGGGCCCTGCGCCGATCTTCGGATCGGCGTCACCGCCTCGGCCGCGGGCCCGCGCAAGCTGGCCCTCGTGCTGGAAAACCCGGGCAAGCAACGTGTCTCCGTGCAGGTGGCGGCCAACGCCTACCGGCACGACGGCCCGTGGATCATCGATATCGCCGCGGGCGGCACCGAGCGGCGCGAGCTGTCCTGTGCCGGCGACGCTGAAGGCGCGGGCTGGTACGACCTGTCGGTGAGCGCCGACTCCGATGCCGGATTCCTGTGCCGGGCACGGGGATTCATCGACAACGGCGAGAGCGGGCACACCGCCGACGACGCCGCGCCCTTCGACCGGCTGTTGCTGGACCGGTCGCTGTACGAGCGCGGGCGGGACCTGGTCGTCAAGTACGGCCTCGCACAGGCGGTGGCCGCGCATCGGCTCGCGGTCTACCCGGATCCGGGCGGGTTCACGGCCGGGGTGCCCGCCGGTCCCGCGCTGCGCACCCTCGCGCTCGGTGACGGGGTGCAGCGCGACGAGGTGGTGCTACCGGTCGTCGCCGACCCCGGCACGCCGGACGCGGTCACACCGGTCGCGGGCATCCGGCAGGTCGGCGCGGTCGCCGACGCCACCCGGCCCGGTCCGCTGCCCACCGGCTCCTACCTGCTGCATCACCTCGACGACGGGGGTCGCCCGCTGGCCCGTCCGGTGCGTTTCCGTGTGCTGTAGCTCGACCCGGCCGAGTGGTACAGCCGGATCATTTTGCAACGAGTTCTAGACAGATCTTGTGTTTTGTCTTACCGTCGGTTCATGAGTTCAACGGCGTCTCATGCGGTGCGATTCGAGCTGCGGTCCGGGGAGACCTGGCGCGACCCCTACCCCATGTATTCCCTACTGCGCGAACATGATCCGGTCCACCGGGCAGTGCCCGAGGGCCGCGAATCCGACGACTTCTATGTCCTGACCCGGCACGCGGACGTGTACGCGGCCGCGCGGGACCCGGAGACCTTCTCCTCGGCCTCCGGGCTGACCGTCGACTACATCGATCTGCTGGCCGCCGGGTTCGGGGCCGCCAAGCCCTTCGTCTTCATGGACCCGCCCGACCACACCGACTTCCGCCGCCGCGTCTCGCCGGGATTCACACCGCGACAGGTGAACTCGGTGGAGCCCGAGGTCCGCGCCTTCGTCGTCGAGCGCCTCGAGCGGCTGCGGGCCGCCGGATCCGGCGACATCGTCAAGGAGCTGTTCAAGCCGCTGCCGACCATGGTGGTGGCGCACTATCTCGGTGTGCCGGAACAGGATCGGGGACAGTTCGACGCCTGGACCGAGAACATCGTCGGCGGCGCGGTGGCCGGTGCGGGGCTGGCGGCGGGCGACCAGAACGCCTTCACCGCGGTCGGCGAGATGGTCGGCTACTTCAGCGAACTCATCGAGCGGCGGCGCAAGGAGCCCGGCGACGACACCATCTCGCACCTGCTCGCCTCCGGACTGGGCGCGGACGGCGACAACGAGGGCCTGCTCGCCATGCTCGGCTTCGCCTTCACCATGATCACCGGCGGCAACGACACGACCACCGGAAACCTCGGCGGCGCGGTGCAATTGCTGACCACCTTCCCCGAGCAGCGCCGCCTGCTGGTGGAGAATCCGGCGCTCATCCCCGACGCCGTCGAGGAATTCCTCCGCATGACCTCGCCGGTGCAGGGCCTGGCCCGCACCGCCACCCGCGACGTGGAACTGCACGGCGTCACCATCCCGGCCGGTCGCCGCGTGCTGCTGTGCTACGGCTCGGCCAACCGCGACGAACGCGAATTCGGCCCCACCGCCGCCGAACTCGACGTGCGCCGCAACCCCAAGCGCATCATGACCTTCAGCCACGGCCACCACCACTGCCTCGGCGCGGCCGCCGCCCGCATGGTCGCCCGCGTGGCCCTGGAGGAACTGCTGTCCCGATGCCCGGAGTACACCGTCGACCTCGACAACGTCCAATGGGCGCACGGCAACTACGTCCGCTGGCCCATCTCCGTCCCCTTCCAGGCGGTCGGCTAGGGCGATGTCCATCAACCCTCCAGCCCTCGGCGTTCCGGTGCGCCCTCGGTCGGATCCCGGCCGCGAGCAGGCCGGGATGGCCGACAGTCGGGCGGAGGTGGTGGACACCGGATCGGCGACTTCGGCCTCCTGTGGTGCGCATCGGCCCGATGCGCACCACCCAGCGCTGGCCGGGCAGAGTGTGCGAGTGGGTTCGGAGGCGGCTGCCTCGCCGCCGGGCCTGGGAGTGAACCGAAGGGAGTGCCCATGAGCCGGGACTGGCTGGCCGACGATCGCGCCGACCTGGCCGCCGAGCGCATTCTGGATGCCGCCGCGACCCTGTTCGCCGAGCGCGGGGTGGCCGCCGTTGGTATGGGGGATATCGCGAAGGCGGCCGGGTGTTCCCGCGCGACGCTCTATCGGTACTTCGAGAACCGGCAGGCGGTGCGGCTCGCCTTCGTGCATCGGGCCACCCGCCAGATCGCCGCGGGCGTCTTCGCGCAGGTGGCCGCGATCGAGGATCCGGGCGAGAAGGTGGTCACCGCCATGCTCGGCGCGGTCCGGGCCGTGCGCGCCGACCCGCTGCTGATCGCGTGGTTCCGGCCCGGCGAATCCGGGGCGGCCGGGCGGATCAGCCAGGACTCCGATGTCATCGAATCCATTGCGGCGGGACTGTTCACGCCCACCGCGCTGACCGACCCGGAACGCAGCCGCCTGGCCCGATGGCTGACCCGGATCATCGTGTCGTTCCTGGCCGCGCCGGGACGCGACGACGACGAGGAACGCGCCATGCTCGAGGAATTCGTCGTTCCGGTCGTCAGCCGCGCCTTCGTGTGAGGATTCAGCGGCCCATGAGGTTTCAGCGGCCGGCTCGGTAGCCGGTGCGGTGGCCGTAGACACCGTCGGACAGAGCCGACGCGAGATCGGCGACCGCCTCGCGAGCGACCGCCATGGGCATGGCGTGGAAGACATGCCACAGGGCGCGATACTCCTGATGCCGCAGGGGCGCACCGGATTTCGCGGCGTGATCGGCGAAGCGGCGAGCATCCCCGGCCAGCAGGTCGTCGCCCGCGGAATGCAGGACGATCGGCGGCAGCCCCGTGATATCGCGGTACAGCGGGGAGCGGGCGCGTCGTTCGTTCTCCGGGACGCCGGGCAGGTAGGCGTCCATGAACTCAACCATGAGCGGCGGGTTCAACAGCGGCTCCCGGCTCGGATCACAGTGGAACGCCGAGGAATCCGCCGACAGATCCAGCACGGGGCAGATCAGGCCCAGGATGGCGGGCTGCGGCCAGTGCTTCTCACGCAACCGCAAGGCCAGGTCCAAGGCCAGGCCGCCACCCGCCGAATCACCCACCACCGCAATGCGTTCGGCCGGGATGCCCTGAGCGAGCAGGGCTCGATAGGCGGCCAGGGTGTCGTCGATCGCGGCCGGGTACGGGTCCTCGGGTGCGAGACGGTAGTCCAGCGCGTGCACCGTGGTGCCCATGGCGGCGGCGAGCGCGCCGGTGAGCGTGCGCACCATGCGCGGCATGCCGATCACATAGCCGCTGCCGTGCAGGTACAGCACCGCCGAATCGCCGGGAGCCGCACGCGGCGTGAGGGTTTCGACCGGGATGCCGCCGAGTCGACCGGTCTCGACCGTGACTCCGCGCGGCGCACGGGCGAAGGTGGTGCCCGCACCGACGCGGGCACGAACCGTCGCCCAGTCCGGAGCCGGATCGAACCACCAGCGACCCACCAGGCGGGAGACGAAGCGCCACAACGCTGTTTCCACGACCTCGTCACTTCCCGATCGCGACGCGCTGGCGCAGGTCGTAGTCGACTGGGTCGGGCGTGCTGCGGATCAGCTTCTCGTACGCGCCGGGCGTCCACGGCCACAGTTCCGGCAGTCCGTCCTTGCCCAGATACCAGCTCTGGCAGCCGGTGGTCCACACCGTGCTCGGCGCGGCCGCCCGCATGCGCGCGTTGTAGCGGTCGGTGGCGGCGGCAGTGGGCGCGATGCTCGCGAATTCGCCTGCCTGCCAACGCCGCAGCCAGCCGACGATGCGGGTGGACTGGGCCTCGGCGACCGCGGTCAGCGGGTGATTGGCGAACGGGCTGTGCGGGCCGACGAGCATGAACAGGTTGGGGAAGTCCGGCATCATGACGCCCTCGAACGCGCGCGGGCCGTCCGCCCACGCCTGATCCAGGGTGCGCCCGCCGGTGCCGGTGATCGCCATCGGCCGCATGAAGGCGTGCGAATCGAATCCCGTTGCCAGCACCAGGATGTCGAGATCATGGCGTCGGCCGTCGCGGGTGACCACACCCTTGGCGTCGATATGGTCGATGCCCTCGGTCACCAGGGTGGCGTCGGGCCGCTGGATGGCCTGGTAGAAGCGGTCCGATACCACCAGCCGCTTGCACATGGCCTGATAGTCGGGGGTCAGCTTGCGGCGTAGTTCAGGGTCCTTGACCGACCGCAGATTCCGCTCCACCACCCACTGGATCAACCGCCGCACCCGTCCGGGATGCACCAGGCCCTGTGAGAACACCGCGAAGGCCGCGCGATTGAACAGGTAGGGGACCGCACCCAGCGCCGGGGCGGTCTTGTACAGCCATTTCGAGATCGGCGAGTAGGACCGGTTGACGGTCGGCAGGATCCATTGCGGAGTGCGCTGGAACAGCACGACTTCCGGCACCTTGCCCGCCAGCGCGCTCACCAGCTGGGTGCCGGTGGACCCGGTGCCGATCACGCCGACGCGCTTTCCGGTCAGCTCCACATCGTGCCGCCAGCGCGCGGAATGCATGACGGTGCCGCCGAATTCGTCCAGTCCGGGGATATCGGGCCGGTTGGGGTGGTGCAGGAATCCCGTGGCGCACAGTACGAAATCGAATTCTCGCGCGCCCCCGTCGGAGGTGGTGACCTGCCAGGCGTTGCCGTCGAATGCCGCGCTCGTCACCTCGGTGCCGAAGCGGGTGTGGCGGTGCAGTCCGTGCTCGCGCGCCACCCCGACCAGGTACCGCTTGATCTCGGGGCCCGCCGAATACAGCTGTGTCCATTCGGGATTCATGGCGAATCGGAATTGGTAGTAGCGCGACGGCACGTCGCACACCAGACCCGGATAGCTGTTGTCCCGCCAGGTGCCGCCGTAGTCGTCGGCCTTCTCGTAGAGGGTGAAGTCGGTGAATCCGGCCTGCTGCAGAGCCACGGCCATGCAGATCCCGGAGATTCCGGCTCCCACGATGGCGATCCGCGGTGAGTTCATGGGACGGCAGCCTAGACACGTGTCCCAGCTTCCGGAAGGGGTTTCGGAAAATTCGGTAGACATTCCGTCATTCGCTAGACAGTATGTAAAGCGAGTGCTAGCTTGTGCCTCAGATCACAAGCTCGAGGCAAGGAAGCACGATGCGCGCACTGCAGTGGACCGGTCCGGAAAAGGTGCAGATCAATGACATCCCCGTGCCGGAGATCGGGCCCACCGACCTGCTCGTGAAGGTCGGTGCTGCCGGTGTCTGCCACTCGGATCTGACGCTGGTCAACTTCCCCTTCCAGCTGCGCGAAGACCCGCTCACCCTCGGTCACGAGATCGCCGGCACCATCGAGGCCATCGGCTCCGACGTGAACGGCCGCGAGATCGGCGAACGCGGAGTCGTGTACCTGTTCTGGACCTGCGGGGTCTGCCGCGAATGCGTGAGCGGGAATGAAAACGTCTGTCTCGCAGCGGGTCGGGTCGCCATGCCGCCCTGTCCGGGCCTCACGCTGGAAGGCGGCATGGCGGAGTACGTCCGCATCCCGGCCAGCTCCTTCGTGCCCATCGGCGACCTCGACTTCGTGCAGGCGGCTCCCGTCGCCGACGCCGCCCTCACCGCGTATCACGCCATCCGCGGTGCGCGAGAAGCGTTGCGGCCCGGGGGAACCGCCGTTGCCATCGGCATCGGCGGTCTCGGCCACGTGGCCTTGCAAATCCTGCACGCCATCTCCGGTGTCCGGGTGATCGCGGTCGACCAGGCCCAGGAGAAACTGGACCTCGCCGCCGACTGCGGCGCGGAGATCGGCTTCCTCTCCGGCGACGACACCGCCAAGCAGATCCTCGACCTCACCGACGGCCGCGGCGCGGACGCCGTCTTCGACTTCGTCGGCGTCGACGCCACCGCCAAACTCGCCTGCGAGACCGTGGCCCCCAACGGCGCTTACCGCATGGTCGGAATCGGCGGCGGCGCACCGGAAATCACCGCCGGACCCGCGGGCGGCCCCGGCTGGCCCTGGGGCGCGACCGTCCGAAAGTCCCTCGGCGGCACCCGCTCCGACCTCCACGCCTGCGTAGCCCTCGCCCAAGCGGGCAAACTCCACATGGAAGTGGAGCGCTTCGACCTCAACGCCGGCCCCGAAGCTCTCCGCCGCCTCGACGCGGGCCACATCCGAGGGCGCGCCGTCCTGGTGCCCTAATCTGCTTGGCATGGGGAGGATTTGGCCGATGACGGCCATCACAGCTTGTGCTCTGCTTGCCGCCGCCTGTGGGCACGACAGTCCAGCGGCATGTCCGGCGGCCACCACGAGTCCCGCCCCATCGGCAGACTCCGGCAAGCCGACCACCGTGGTCGTGCCGACGGCGGATCTGCCGATGTGCGCCGATGCCAAAGGCTCCGGGGCACCGCTGTACATGCCGGGTGATTGCAAGCTGATCTCGCACGACAGTGCGGGCTACACGTTCATCGTGCGCCACGAGGCCGAGTCCGAGCTGAGAATCCAGACGATGATCGATGTGACGGGAGCGGACGGCAAAGTCCTCCAGACCTTCTATACGAAGCCGGCCGACCGTCCCGCGGAGCCGTTCCTGGCGGATCTCGTCGGTGACGGCCGAGACGAAGTGGTCATGCAGTCGGACGTGGGAGCCGTCGGCAACGGCGACTACGAGGTATACCGCCCCAAGTCGAACAAGTCGGGATACGTCAGGGCCGGAACCATTTTCGGCAAGGAACTCGACCGGACCGCCGACGGCTACATCGTCTCCCAAATCCACGGCGACGCCGAGCACACGTACATCGACTTCGACAAGTTCCAGGCCACCCAACTGGTCTTCGTCGCCGGAATCATCACCACCTCGGGCAAAATCGAACCCCCGTGCTCCGTCAACAACGGCCAGAGCGCCCCGCAATCCGAACTCACCGATGCCGAAGTCCTCCAACGCTTCTGCGGTGCGCAATATACGAAGGCGGAACCGGCCCACTGACCACTAGAGTCCCCGTCATGGGGAGGATCCGGCCGGTTGCGGCCGTCATTGCTTGCGTCATGCTCACCGCGGCCTGCGGGCACACCGATACGGCCGCGAAGAACACGACGACGACAGCGGTTCCGACGACGAGCGTGGTGCCCGCGAAGGAGCCGACGATCGATATCGCGAAGCTGCCGCTGTGCGGGGATGTCAAGGACACGGCGAGCAGGTTGCCCGCCGACTGCAAACTGGTGTCGAAGGATTCGGCGGGACACACCTTCGTCGTTCGGCATGTCGGGTTCGAAAAGACGTCGGCTGGTGGCGATTCCCGGGTCGTGCTGGTCGACGTGGTCGGTAAGGACCTGGTCGACAACAGCGACTTCGTCCTGGATCGGGCGATGGTGGAGACCGGAAACGATCTCATGGGTGGGGAGCCGCTGCTGAAGGACATCGACGCAGACGGCCGCGACGAGCTGCTGGTTCCGGTCGGCGGGGGGTCGGGCGGCACCTCCTACGCCGTTTACCGTGACACTGTCGCTGATTCGAGTACGAAGGAGCCGAAATTCGTCCGGCTCGGATACGTCAACGGATCCATCCCCGAGCACACCGCCAGCGGGTATATCGCAGTCAGGGGCAAGGGCAGCTGCTGTGAGTGGGAAGTCCAATTCCTCAGGATCGACAATTCGCAACTGCGCCAATATGTCCGGGTGGAGATCGATGCGACTCACGACGCTACGGGCCAGGGTCACAGCACCTGCAAGGTCATCGACTCCAGCGGGTTGGCAGGTTCCGGACTCAGCGATATCGAAGTGACAAGGCAGTTTTGCGCGGAACCGCTTGTCGTGCAATCCATGCCTTACAAGTAAGGTCGCCGACATGGGGAGGATCCGGCCGGTTGCGGTCGTCATTGCTTGCGTTCTGTTGACGGCCGCCTGCGGGAACGACACTCCGGCGGCGGCTCCGCCGTCCACGACAGCGCCGGGTACGAGTGCCATCGTCTGCGCTGTGCTCGCTGCCGCTTGCGGGACGGCCACTCCGACATCGGGTAAGCCCACCACCGCCATCACCACCACGAAGGTATCCCCCGTGCCGGTGGCGGAACTGCCGATGTGTGGCGATGTTAAAGCTTCCGGGGCGCAGGGTGCGATACCCGACGACTGCCGACTGGTCTCGCGCGACAGCGCGGGATTGGCGTTCGTCGTGCGACACGAGGCTGGGCGTGCGTCCGGGTACCGGGCCTTGATCGATGTGACTGGAAGCGACGGCACTGTTCTGCAGACTCTCCATTCGGATGACTCCGACGACCCACGTGAACCGTTCCTCGCCGATCTGGCGGGTGACGGTCGCGACGAACTGATCGTGCCGTTGAATCTGGCGATCGTCGGCAACGGCACCTTCGAGGTGTTCCGGCCCAAGTCTAATCAACCGGAATTCGTCAGGTCCGGAAAGATTTTCGGGATAGGCGTCGATCGTGCGGCGGGCGGCTACATCGTTGGGCAGGCCAAAGGTGGTGCCGCGCACTGGTATATCGAGTTCGACCGATTCCAAGGTTCGCAGCTGGTCTTCGTCGCCGAGATCATCAAGTCAGCTGCCGCCAGCGGGTCACCGCCGTGCGCGGTCGACAAGGAGCAGGGCGCGCTGCAGTCCGAACTGAGCGACACCGAAATACTCCAGCGGTTCTGTGATGTGGAGATCATCCAGACCAAGCCCGTGGTGCGCTGACGTCAGGGTAGGCCGTCGATCTCGCGTTGGAGCCATTCGCGGTGGTCGGCGTCGCGGGTGTGGAGCAGGATTTTGCGGCGGGCGGTGGGGGAGAGGGCGGACAGCAGGCGCGATAGGTGGGCTTCGGTTTCGTCGCTGAGGAGGTAGCGGACCGCGCCCGCGGTGGCGCGGTCGTCGGCGATGTCGACGGCGCGGGCGAAATCGGCGGGGGATTCGAGGTCCAGGAAGTGCTGGGGGATCTCCTCGTGCAGCGGGTAACCCGAGTATTCGCCGGTGCCCGAACCGAACCAGGTGCACAGGCGTAGGACGCGGTCGACCGGGTCGGGATGGGCCGCGAGCAGCGGGACGCGCATCTCGCGGATCTGGGTGGCGGTCAGATCCCGGCCCGTGCGTGAGGTGTCGAGGAACAGTTCGAGATAGGGAGTCAGAGCTGCCGGGGTGTCCGACTCCCAGAGCCGGTCGGTGCGGGCGCTCTCCGCTCGCGCCTGCTCGGTTTCCCGATACTCGCGCAGCGGTTCCGAGACTCCGCGCACCGCAAGCCATTCCAGTGCGCGCACGCCGTCTTCCAGGAGCGCGTCCTCGCGCCAGCCCGCCCAGCGGACCGAATAGCCGTGGTGCAGGGTCACCATCGCGAGCCGGGTGCCGGACCGGCCGAGGAACTCCAGCGCCACATCGCCCTGGCATCGGCAGATGAAGCCGGGCATGTCGGCGATGCGCAGGGCCTCGCGCAGCGCCCGCACGGCAACCGGATCGCGCTCCACCAGAAGCGGCATCGAATCGCCCGGCATCTCGCGGACCCGGACCTCGTGCGCGCCGTCCAGGATCCGGTCCAGTGCATCCAGGTCCTTGCCCTCGGACCCGCCCCCGAAACCCATACCGCAAACACTAATCCGACCCGCCGGTCCCCGGCGTGGCGTCGACGCGGCACGCGGGAGATTGCTGTTGTCTTAAAGGTTGCTGAACTGGTACGTACCAGCTGGTGATACGGTTCCGTGTGACGCCGATAACTCGGACTCCGATCAGAGTCCGAACGCAGTGACGGGGCTGGACCCAGCGAGTCTTTCTGCAGGCCACCAGCGAAAGTGCACCGACCGGGAGCTGAACTGTGGCTGACCGGTGAGAACTGCATTGTTGCCGAGAAGCCAGATATAGGAGAGACAGTGGCGATTTCGGATTCCCAGCGGGGCGCCGCCGGTCCCGCTGCCGGGCGCACCACCGGACTGTTCCGCACCAAGAGCGTCGAACAGTCGATCCGCGACACCGACGATCCCGACGCCAAACTCCGCAAGGACCTGACCTCCTGGGACCTCACGGTCTTCGGTGTCGCGGTCGTGGTCGGCGCGGGCATCTTCACCCTGACCGCGCGCACCGCCGGCAACATGGCCGGACCCGCGGTCTCGCTGGCCTTCGTCTTCGCCGCGGTGGCGTGTGGCCTGGCCGCGCTCTGCTATGCCGAGTTCGCCTCCACCGTCCCCGTCGCGGGCAGCGCGTACACCTTCTCGTACGCCACCTTCGGTGAGGTCGTCGCCTGGATCATCGGCTGGGACCTCATCCTCGAATTCGCGCTCGGCACATCGGTCGTCGCCAAGGGCTGGTCGCAGTACCTGGGCACGGTCATGGGCGGGCATCAGCCGATCTGGCACTTCGGGTCGGTGAAATTCGACTGGGGCGCGGTGCTGCTGATCGCCATCCTCGGCGTGCTGCTGGCCATGGGCACCAAGCTGTCCTCGCGGGTCTCGGCCGTGGCGGTCGCCATCAAGCTGGCCGTCATCGCGCTGGTGGTCGTGGTCGGCGCGACCTACTTCAAGGCCTCGAACCTGAAGCCGTTCGTGCCCGCCTCGGTGCCCAATGCCGACAGCGGCGGCGCGGGCAAGCTGCAGCAGACCCTGTTTCAGCTGGTCACCGGCGGCGGCAACAGCCACTTCGGCTGGTACGGCCTGCTGGCCGCCGCGTCCATCGTGTTCTTCGCCTTCATCGGCTTCGACGTGGTCGCCACCGCCGCCGAAGAGACCAAGGATCCGCAGCGCAATGTGCCGCGCGGCATCCTGGGCTCGCTGGCCATCGTGACCGTGCTGTACGTCGCGGTCTCGCTGGTGCTCACCGGCATGGTCTCCTACAAGGATCTGCAGGGCGACGACGCCACTCTCGCAACGGCTTTCGCGCTGCACGGCGTGACCTGGGCCAAGAACCTCATCTCCATCGGCGCGCTGGCCGGTCTGACCACGGTCGTCATGGTTCTGTTCCTCGGGCAGACCCGCGTGCTGTTCGCCATGTCCCGCGACGGCCTGATGCCGCGCAAGCTGGCCCACACCGGGCCGAAGGGCACGCCGGTGCGGATCACTGCCATCGTCGGCGTCATCTGCGCGCTGCTGGCCGGGTTCGTGGACTTCGGCACGCTCGAGGAAATGGTCAATATCGGCACGTTGTTCGCGTTCGTGCTGGTGTCGATCGGCGTGGTCATCCTGCGCAAGTCGCGCCCGGATCTGCCGCGCGGCTTCCGGGTGCCGCTGGTGCCGCTGGTGCCGATCCTGTCGGTGATCGCGTGCGCGTGGCTGATGTTCAACCTGTCGGTGGAGACCTGGCTGCGATTCGTCATCTGGATGGCGATCGGCATGGTCGTGTACTTCGCGTACGGCCGCAGGCACTCGCTGCTGAACAAGGCCGCCGCTGAGACAAAATAGGTAGCTGATCGGGTGCTCGAGTTGAGTGCTGGTGGTGTGTCGTCGCTATGACACCCGGATAAATGCGGTTCAATTGCTCTGAATAGTGAGAGTTGTGCCACAAGTTCCGCCCTGCCAGCACCGATTCAGCATCCCGAGAGGAACCGATCGTGAGCATGCTCCTCGCAGTGCATGACGCCTACCACACGGTTGTCGCGCAGATCGGCAACCCGACACCGGAGACGCCGCCGGTGGCGGACAAGCTGATGAAGCTGGTCCGCTACTTCACCTGGTTCACCATGCTGTCGGGCGTCACCGCCATCACCTACGGAGGCGGCCGGTTCGCGTGGGAGAAGTGGAGCGGCGGCGGGCTGGAGTCGCCGAAGATGGTGGCCGGAGCCATGATCGGCGGGGCCACCGCCACGAGTGCGGGGACGATCATGAACGCCGTGATCGGCAGTTGATACGACTCTCGCGCCTGCGGGTGCGCCGAAACCGGCGCACCCGCTTCGCGTTTCCTGACTAGCTCTGCCCGAGCATGGTGTTCATCTGGCCGATCTCCTGCTGCTGGGCGGTCACGATGGCCTGCGCGAGCGCCTTCGAATCGGCGTTGCTGCCCTGTGCCAGTTCGGTATTCGCCATGGTGATCGCGCCCTGGTGATGCTCGATCATCATCTGCATCCACATCTTGTCGAAGTCCGCGCCGGACGCGGCTTCGAGCTTGGACATCTGATCCTTCGACATGATGCCGGGCATGTCATGGTTCATCTCGCCGCTGGGCACCGGCTTGCCGAAACTCCGCAGCAGCGTGGTGATCTGCTGCATCTCCGGCGACTGCGCCGTCTCCACCGCCTTGGCCAGGGTGATCAACTGCTGGTTCTGTGAGCGGGTCGGCACCAGCTTCGCCATCTCCACCGCCTGCGCGTGATGCGGATACATCATCGTCAGGAAGGTCACGTCGGCATCGTTGAAATCGCTCCGGGTGGCGGCGGGAGCCGAGGTGGCGGTGGTGCCGTGGTCCATCCCGGGCATGTTGCTGTGGTCCATGGCCATGGTGGTGGAAGTGGTTGCGGCCTTGGAGGTGTCGCTGTCATTGCTGCTACAGCCTGCGGCGATCAAGGCGGTGGCGGCGGTTGCGGCGATCAGGGCGAGCTTGATACGGGTGGTGAACATGGTTGAGCTCCTTGGGGATTGCCGACGAATCGGTCAGCGGGCGAATCGATAAATGGCACGCGAAAAAACGCGGCCCATCAGATCCGCAGAATCGCCAAGTCGGCCAAGGAGAGCACCGTCCACGGGGGCGGGCGGGCCGGG
>NZ_JBSGBY010000037.1:0-25106 GCF_053601505.1 Nocardia sp. NPDC004722 | reverse complement strand
CCGAGTTGAGCAGCGAGGCGAGGGTGTCCTCCGAGCGCGCCCACAGGCCCAGCGCGTAGGACGCGGCCGCCAGGCCACCACCCATGATCGCGATCAGCACCAGCGACAGCACCAGTCCGAGCGGGTTGGGCCGCAGGCCGAAGGCCACGGCAGCCACCCCGACCAGCACCAGCGCCTGCACGATCAACACCGTCATGTCCTTGAGCACCCGGCCCAGCAAAAGTGCGCCACGCGGGGCGGGCGTGACCCGCTGCCGTTCGATGACACCGGCCCGCAGTTCGGCCACGATGCCGAAGCCGACGAACAAGGCACCGAACAAACCGGTTTGGATGACCAGGGCCGGGGTGAGGATCTTCCACGGGTCCGCGCCCGGCCCGAACGAGGACGAGACGCCTTTCACCAGCGGCCCGAACAGGACCAGGTAGATGATCGGCTGCATCAGTCCGATGATCACCCAGACCGGGTTGCGCAGATTGGCCCGCAGCTGGGACCAGTAGATCAGTCCGGTATCGCGCAGGAATGTCATGACCGGTCTCCTTCCCGGAGCGAACGCCCGGTGAGCGTGAGGAATACGTCGTCGAGACTGGGCCGCTTGACGGTGAGCGCTCCGGGGCGGATGCCCTTGTCGCCGAGCGCCGCCAGCAGCGGAACCACCGCGGCGTCACCGTGTTCCACGGTCAGGTGCACGAGACTCTTTCCGGCAGGCGCGTTCTCGGTGCGCAGGCGAGAACGCACGTCCAGCACCTCTGCGGCGATATCCATGGCCAGATCCGCACTGGCGGAGTCGATTTCGAGACTGATCACGTCGCCGGAGATGCGTCGCTTGAGCTCGTCGGGCGTGCCCTCGGCGACGATGGTGCCGTTGTCCATCACCAGGATGCGGTCGCACAGCGCGTCCGCCTCCTCCAGGTAGTGGGTGGTGAGCACGATGGTGGTGCCCTCGTCCCGCAGGCGGCGGATGTGATCCCACAGATTGGCGCGACTCTGCGGATCCAGCCCGGTGGTGGGTTCGTCGAGGTAGATCAGGGTCGGCTGGTGGACCAGCCCGAGCGCGATGTCCACGCGTCGCCGCTGCCCGCCGGAGAGCTGACTGCACTTGCGCCGCTCCAGCCCGTCGAACTCGAGCGCCTTGGCCAGTTCCGCGGCATTGCGCCCGGCCTCGGCCCGCGACAGCCCGAAAAGCCTTGCCTGCAACACTAATTCGTCGCCGACCAACTCGTTCTCATTGGTCGATCCGCCCTGCGGCACATAGCCGATGCGCGAGCGCACGGTCCGCGCCTGGGTGCGCAGATCCGCCCCGACCACCGTGGCCTCGCCGGCGGTCGGCGCGAGCAGGGTCGAGATCATGCGCAGGGTGGTGGTCTTGCCCGCCCCGTTGGGGCCGAGCAGACCGATGATCTCCCCGTAGTGCACGTCGAAGTCGATACCGGTGACCGCTTGCACGTCACCGCTTTTGGTTTTGAACGTCCGGGCCAGCCCGCGGACCCGGATGACCGGATCGGTGGGTTCACCACGGACGGGTGATGTCGTTTCCACGCCTCAACGGTAGAAACGACAACCCCGTTTAGTCAAGCTTGAGTATTAAAACTTGATTAGCCGAGTGGTGGCGGCAGCGAAACCCCGCCCATGTACCCCGACCAGGCATCCAACTCACCGCTCTCGATTCGGCCCAGCGTCGCGCGCGACCACTCCAGATCCGCGCGCACATGCGCGGCCGCCAGCCGCAGCGAATCGGCGACATGATGCGGAATCGACTCCCGCGGATCCCCGCTGCCCGCCAGGATCCGCTCGATCTCGTGCTCGAAATACACCAGCTCGGACTCGAACTTCAGGATCCGGCTGTTCAGCGCCGCCACCACCTCCGACTTGGCGGCCTGCGGAAACAACGCCACCGCAGCGAAATACGGATGCTTGACCATGTCGGAGGAGAACAGCGCATCGCGCAGCATCTCCCCGAACTCCTTCTCCCCCTCCCCCGTCAGCCGATACGTCCGCCGCTCCGGCCGCGCCCCTTCCTGCCCCACCCCGTCGACGGAGATCAACCCATCCCGCTCCAGCGTGTTCAACGCCCCGTACACCGACCCCGGCTTCACATTCGCCCAGTTGTCGGCATCCCAGGACAACAATTCCCGCCGAACGTCGTATCCGTGCACAGGCTGCAGCAGCCGCACCACCGCCAGCACCAGCAATCGGGTTGTAGGAAGAGCCATCTTCGCAGGTTAGCGCGAAGCGCTATCAAGGCCGGACGAACCCGATCGGCTCCCCGTCGCGCAGCACGAACATCAGCGCACTGATCTGCGCATTGCCGTAGGAGTCATCGGCGAAGGTGTAGTAGACGATCTTCATCATGGCGAGCGTGGACTCGGGATTGTCGAGCACCGACCGGGGGAAGGCGTAGATACATGTCCGGCGCGGCACCGCGACGATGATCTCCTCCGACCTGAGCAGCCGGTGCACTCGGCGCATCGCGCCGGGATCGAGCAGTTGTTCGGCGGAGAACTCCTTGCCGGGACAGACCGCGAAGGCCAGCTCCGGAGTTGCTCCCGTCTCCCACTCGTAGTGCAGCGCAGCGAGATTGCGCAATGCCCGGCGGTGCAGCGCCTCGGAGTCGGCGGCCTCCGGGGAGCCCTTGGTGATGATCTCGTAGCTGGCGCCCGCATCCCGCGCGTACGCGATTACGATTTGCTCCTCGAGCGTGCCGATCTTGGCGTGCGGCACGAACTCCTGGCGCGGCCAATCCGCAGGCTTCAGCAACGGATACACATCGTCCAACCGGTCGGCGTCCACCGGCTTCGGCGTCGCGTCGTCCTCCGCCTCGGCCCGGTAGAGCCTGGCCTGTTTGTTCTTGTCGACAGCGATCAGCAGGTAGTCGACTCGGATTCCGTTCAGCGCCAAGTTCTCCGCGACATCGGGACGCTGCGCCACGATATTCGGCAGATCGGCCCCGACCATCGCCGAAACGAAGCGCCGGGCACCCCGTTCCAGCTCCCTGCCATCGATGCGGCGCAGTTCCCGGGGCGGGTTGTCGAGATCCTCGACTTCGAGCGCGACATCGAGCGCCAGCAGATGACCCGGGCCCATCAGGCCCAGGAAATCCACCGTGCGATCGCGACCCGGCCAGTCGACATCACTACCGGCGAGCAGGTCGATGTCCTCCCGCTTCAGATAGCTCAGGCCGAGAACAGCGCGTGCCAGATGCGCCTGCCGAGCCCGGGACTTGACCTGTTGCAGCGACTCTCGCCGATCCGCCACGATGCTCGCCCACATCGACCGCGGCAGCGTCCGAAGTTCGTCGGCCGCGAAGTCGTTCGCACCCAGCAAGCTCACGTCCGGCTGCGCGCGCTGCAGGCCGGGGATCGTTTCCACCTGGAGTTGCAGCGGCAGCCACAGGCGCAGCACGTCACGGACGACCACGACGACCTGTTCCGCGAGTCGCTCGTACTCCTCGAATCGCGCGGGCCAGGTCACCCGGCGCGACCAATTGAGTTCCTGCCCTTCAGGAGCCCGCCACCCTCGCGCGGCGAGCAGCGCCTCGTCGGCGGACGAATGGATCGTCTGGGCCAGCCCGGTATTGGACGGAGTCTCGGCGAGCAGTTCGTCACCGCCGCGCATGAATTGCGCGCACCAATGCCTCGCATCCGAGAGTATTACGCAGCTCTCCTGCGGCATGGTGAACAACGTCCAGGCGAGCGCCGCCGAAAACCACTCCCACGCTTCGGCTTCCAGATTCGCCGAATCCTCGCCACCCATCGAGAACATCTCGATCCCCACCCCGTCAGTTCCATCCGCTCAGATCACCGACGACCGTACTCGGAACCTCCGACAATGGCTGCCGGAGCGTGGATTTCGCGGTCCGCGCCGAACGCCGACGGGCTCCCCACCGGTTGGTGGGGAGCCCGTCGAGGAGGGATTCGGGTCAGGCCGCTACGCGTTCCTTCGCCGGAGTCTTGGCCGCGCGGGTCTTTTCGACCTCGGCGAAGCCGGGGCGGCCGCTGCCGATGAAGGCGATCAGCCAGGAGGCTACGGCGGCGAAGCGGTTGCGGAAGCCGACGAGGTAGAAGAGGTGGACGGCCAGCCAGGTGACCCAGGCCAGCAGGCCGGTGAACTTCACCTTGTCGTTGATCTTGGTGACGGCGGCGAAGCGGCTGATGACGGCCATCGAGCCCTTGTCCCAGTAGGTGAACGGGGTGGCGGCGGGCTTCTTACCGCGAATGATGTCGGCCACGTGGCGGCCCTCCTGCATGGCCACCGGCGACTGGCCGGGGTAGCCGTTGAGGAAGGTCATATCGCCGATGGCGAAGATGTCGGCGTGGCCGCCGACGGTGCAATCCGGGTTGATGAGAAGCCGTCCGGCACGGTCGGTCTCGCAGCCCGTCGCCTCGGCCAGGATCTTGGCGAAACCGCCCGCGGCGACGCCCGCCGACCACACCACGGTCTCGGCGGCGATGCCACGCTCGACACCGTCCTTGCTCTTGACGGTGACCTTGCCGGCCTCGATATCGGTGACGAAGGTGTCGACCAGGACCTCGACGCCACTCTTCTCCAGCGACTGCTTCGAATACTCCGATAGCCGTCCGCCGAAGGGCGGCAGCACGACGCCCGCACCCTCCACGAGAGTGACCGTATCCTCCAGGTGGAAGTACCTTTTCGCGAGTTCCTTGAGCTGACCGGCCACCTCGACGCCGGTCGCGCCCGCACCGACCACCACGAAGCTCAGCAGGCGGCGGCGGGTCTCCGGGTCGGCGTCCTTGGCCTGCTCGAAGACGCGGGTGATCTGCGCGCGCAGGGCGCGGGCGTCGTCGATGGTCTTGAGCGAGAAGGTCTTGTCGGCGAAATCGTCACGGCCGAAATAGGACTGGCTGGCGCCGGTGGCGGCGATGAGCTTGCCGTAGCGGATCTTGCGCGGGCCGTCGGCGGTTTCGTAGGTGAGGATCGCGTTGGGAGCGTCGATCGCGGTGACCTTGCCCAGGCGGGTCTCGCCGTTCTTGTGTTTGCGCAGGATGTTCGCGATGGGTGGCGCGATCTCCTCCGAAGCCAGCACACCGGTCGCTACCTGGTAGAGAAGCGGCTGGAAAAGATGCTCGGGGGTACCCGAGATGAGGACATAGTTGATACCCGATTTGTTCAACTGCTTGGCGGCGGCAAGACCACCGAAGCCCGAACCGACGATGACGACATCGGCGGTTTCGATATCCGCCTCCAGGTTGTACATGACTGCTCCCTTCTGTCATGACTAACCGCGATTCGGAACGTCGTTGTTCCAGGTGTCAGGGCGCATAATCTAGATGACTCTTATCTACGTTGATCATGAATTGGAGAGATGCCGTGGAGCTGCGCCAACTGGCCTACTTCGTGGCGGTCTGCGAGGAGCTGAGCTTCAGCCGGGCCGCGAGCCGCTGTTTCATCTCGCAGTCGGCCATCAGTCACCAGATCGCCCGGCTGGAACGCGACCTCGGCGTGAACCTCTTCGAGCGCTCGACACGATCGGTCGTACCCACCGACGCGACCACTCGGCTACTTCCCCTTGCGAAGCAAATGTTGAGCCTCGAATCCGCCATTCGCGCAGCTGTGCGGGCCTCCGGCCCACGAATTCGCCTGGCAGCCAATATGAGCTTCGCAACAAGATCGCTCTCGGCCATCGCCGGAGCACGCGAGGCGCATCCCGGCGCGGAGATCGAATTCGTCATCAAGCCCTTCCGCCAGCGCATTCAGGCGGTGGCCGACGGCGACTGTGATCTTGCTCTCATCCGGGGCAGCGTGGACCAGCCCGGGCTGACCGTCGAGAAGCTCTGGGTGGAGGATCCGGTCATCGCTACCTCCACCTCGCACCCCCTCGTGCGCAGCGGCGGCGACGTCACCCTCGCGGAATTGGGGACCTACCCCCTGCTGCTCCCACCCGAGTCCGAACAGGTCCTGCTGCACAACGTGGTCCGCGGCGCCTTCGCCGATCTCCCCTCGGGCCCGGTCTTCGGCCCGCCCATCCCACCCGACCACACCGCCACCATGGAACTCATCAACCGCCCCGACGCCTGGACCATCCTCTACGCCGACACCCAAACCGAAGGCATCGCCACCCTCCGCCTCACCGGCCACCCCCTGCGCATCCCGGTCTCCGCCGTCACCCGCTCCGAAGGCCGCCCCTCCCCCATCGTCACCACCCTGCTCGCGGCCCTGCACTGCTCCTAGCCGCGACTGCTCGCCGACCCCTGATCACGCGTCGCGGCAGGTGAATTCACACGGCACGGCCCCACGATTCGACCTACGCTGACTGCGTGGGGCAAGAGAACATGCGGGCGTCCGACGCCGACCGCGAGCAGATCGTGAACAGGCTGCGGCTGGCCATGGACGAGGGGCGGCTCACGCTCCACGAGTTCGATTCGCGGTTGCAGCAGGTGTATTCGGCCCGGACCTACGGTGAACTCACGCCGGTACTGTCCGATCTGCCCGCGCAACGGGCCGCGGGCAAGGCGGCGAAAGGCACGCCCGGCCGCGTCCCGGTCTGGGTCAAGATCATGTGGACGCCTTGGGTTTTCGTGAACTTGCTGGTGCTGGTGATCTGGGTGGCCACCGGCATGGGGTACTTCTGGCCGATCTGGGTGGAAGCACCGTGGGGGCTGGCGCTGCTCATCCCGACCACCATCGGGATCCTGGTGCAGCGGGACTCGAACCGGCGGCAGGCGGCGCGCGAAGAGTTCCGGCCGCAATAGCTTTCGGCCGGGCCGATTCTCAGGCCAGGGCCGCCGCCACCGCGAGATGCAGGCGCAGGTCTTCCGGTTCCTCGTCCTGATTCGCCCAGACGATCTCCTCCATCGACCGCATGAACGCCCAGGCGTGAGCCCGATCCGGGTCGACGTCCAACGCGGCCGCCGTCCGCGCGATCACCGCCCGCGCATGTTCCGGCGTCGGATCGCTCTGCACCTGGATCATCACCAGAAATCCGGCATCGAACGCCGCCTCACCCAGATACGGCTTCGGATCGATCAACAGCCACGGCTCCCGCTCCGCCGCAACGATATTGCCCAGGTGAGTGTCTCGGTTCACCACCAGCAGCGGCCCGTCCGGCACCGCCAGTTCGGCGCATCGCGCGGCGGCGCGCTCCAGCAGGCGGGCCGGAATCAACTCTGCGACTTCAGCTTCCGGCTCGACGAACCTGCCTTCCCACCCGGCCACCATCCCCGCCGCGGTCGGCAATGCCGGAAACCCCTCGGGCACCGCACCGGGTTCCCGCCGCAGCCGCCGATACAACCGGCAAGCCTGCTCCACCTTCTCAACGTTCTCCGCCCGCCCCTCGAGACTCGGAAACCCAGGCTGATACAGCAATTCCGTCCCCGGCCGCGCCCACTCGAGCAGCATCGCCCCACTGTCGGCGTCGTACTCGAACAGCCGCACCGCCCCATCCCCGCCATAGCAGTACAGCCCGGTGGGCTCCCCGCAGTTCTCCTCATCGACCACCGGAAGCTTCAACACCGCGACGGACCCGTCCTCCCGCCGCACGGGCGCGACCCACGAATGCGTCCCGCCCCCAAAGCTTTCCCCGATAACCTCCAACCCCCACTCCGCGCACCGCGACTCCACCAGCCCCGGCAATGCGGCCAGCCACCGCGGCCCCCGCTCCCCGAAATAGTTCGCGATGGTCTCCGCCACGTTCGGCGGCACTGAGATCGGCATCAGTCCACCCTGCCCGAACTCTCGGTCAACCGGCAAACCATTTCAGCTGGAAGCAATTCGTTTCATGCCGACCATCACGCCGTATGCCGGAGCCTGGTGATGACTCGATCCAATTCCGCACGAATGTGCACCAGGTCGGCAAGCGACGCCGCAGGCTCGGGCTCGGCCTCACCGCGATACTCGTTCGCAGCCAAATCCTGCTCGATCAATCGGCGAATGTACGCCGACTTGGACAGCCCCAAGTGGACCGCCTGCCGTGTCGCGCGGCGATCCAACTCATCGGACAGTTTCACCGACCGCGGCTTCAACTCCGGAGCACTGTCCTGCCCGACCTTGATCCCGAGATCCCCCGGATCGATCGGCTGAGCCGTCTCGTCGATGATCAAACGCTCGGTTAGCGCCTGGATATCTTCGGCCGGGGATCGGGTGCGACGAGGTGTCCGGCTTGTTTCGTTTGAGCAGACCGATTCCGGCGTGGCCGCGACCGTCCGCGAGGAACGCACCGGCGAAGAGTCCGTCGGCACCGCGTATCGCGGAACCGGGACGGCCCTCGCCTCCGACGGCTACACGCCGTCAGCCGACCTGGGCGACCGACTCCCCCACGCCTGGCTCGAGGACGGCCGCTCCACCCTCGATCTGGTCGGCGCCGGTCACCTCCTGCTCACCGGAGCCCAACTCCCGCAAGGGCTCCGCGACAGCTGCGGGCTCTCCGCCACCACCGGGCTGCTGGTCCGCCCCGACGGGCACATCGCCGCCCGCGTCTACGGCTGATGGTGTTTCCGCCGCGGGTTGCGGTGCGGCGGCGACAGGTTCGGGGACCGGGGTTTCATGGACGGTGCGCCACAGGTGGGTGCGGCCGTCTGTGACGAGTACGGCAGTGACGGTGCGCCTGCCGGTTTTGACGGCTCCGATGCGGTTCTCGGCGACGAAGCGGGCCACGATCAGCTGGCCGCTGCGGGCGATCTCCTGGACGTCGGAGACCTCGATCTCCACGCCTGCCAGCACGTTTCGAGCCGACCACATGCCGGATAGGAACGTCTCGCGGTCCACGGCCTGGCCGGTGGTCACCACCGAGGTGAACTGTTCGTCCAAGGCTCCGGAGATGCGGTCGAAGACCTTCGGCAGCGCGTCCGAGCCCAGCCATTCGGCCAGGTCGAAATGCAGCGCGGCGACGATGTCGGTCAGTTCGACCGCGTCGTCGCCGGGGGCAGCGGCCTCCTTGGCCCGCCCGGCCGTCGGCTCGACCCGCCCACGCCGGGGATCGAATCGTCCTCGCACCGGGCAAGATTGCCCGACCGCCGCCGCCGCGGCAACCGCTGGGTCAGTGCACGACCGGCGGGGTGTAGGTGCAGGGGCCGAGGGAGCACAGGAAGTTCCAGATCCCGCTCGCCATGGACGACGACCCGGACGTCGACGCGGACCCGGAGTCGGAGGAGCCGGCGACCTGGGTGGCGGCCGGGACATCCGCGGCGGCCGGGCCGACGCCGGCGATCAGCGCGCCGGAGACGGCGGCGGTGGCGAGCAGAATACGCATGGTGAAACGCCTTTCGTGGACCTGCGGCGGCCGAAGATTCCGCTCGCAGGAACAATCTAAACGGCCTTGTTTCACAATGTGGCCGGAACGGCGCATCCAGTTTCCACCATCGCGGCAACCCCGCAACCCCCGAAAACAACCGTCCCCCGGCCGATTCCGGCCGGGGGACGATCGATTGCGCTCAGCGCGAAGGGTTTCAGCCCTTGTGGGCCTTGACCGCCTCGGTCAGCTGGGGGGCGACGTTGAACAGGTCGCCGACGATGCCGTAGTCGCTGATCTCGAAGATCGGGGCCTCTTCGTCCTTGTTGACGGCCACGATGGTCTTCGAGGTCTGCATGCCCGCGCGGTGCTGGATCGCGCCGGAGATGCCGAGGGCGATGTACAGCTGCGGGGAGACCGTCTTACCGGTCTGACCGACCTGGAACTGACCCGGGTAGTAGCCGGAGTCGACGGCGGCACGCGACGCGCCGACGGCGGCACCGAGGGCGTCGGCCAGCGGCTCGACGACCTTGCCGAAGTTGTCGGCCGAGCCGACGCCACGGCCACCGGAGACCACGATCGCGGCCTCGGTGAGCTCGGGACGGTCGCCGCCCACGTTGGGCTCACGCGAGACGATCTTGACGACGCCCTCTTCCTGCGCGGGCAGCTCGACGACGACCTTCTCGCCGGCGGCGGCCTGCGGGGCGGCCTCGATGGCGCCCGGGCGCACCGAGATCACCGGCACGTCGCCGGTGACCTTGGCGTCCACGGTGAACGCGCCACCGAAGATGCTGTGCTGCGCCGAGCCGTCGGCGTTCACGGCGATGACGTCGATGAGCAGACCGGAACCGATGCGGGCGGCCAGGCGACCCGACACCTCCTTGCCCTCCGCGGTGGCGGCGACCAGGATCGCAGCCGGGGCGGCGGACTCGGACAGACCGGCGAGCACGTCCACCTTGGGGGTGACGAGGAAGCCGTCGGCCTGGTCGCCCTCGGCGACGTAGATCTTCTCGGCGCCGGCGGCGGCGAGGGCGTCGGCCAGCTTGTCGGCGGTGCCGGGGGCGGCGACGACGACGGCGGCCGGGGTGCCCAGCGAGCGCGCGGCGGTGAGGAGTTCGGTGGTGACCTTCTTGGGGGCACCTTCAGCGTGCTCCACGAGCACGAGTACTTCTGCCATTGTTCTTTCTCCTGAAGTTCGTTGCTCGGGGGGCTTTAGATGATCTTCTGACCGACCAGGTAGGTGGCGATCTGGTTGCCGCCCTCACCCTCGTCGACGATCTTCGCGCCCGCCGTGCGCGCCGGCTTCGGGGTCACACCGGTCACCTGGGTGCCGGCGTTCGCAACGCCCACGGTCTCCGGGTCGACGCCCAGATCCGCCAGCGTGAAGGTGGAAACTTCCTTCTTCTTCGCGGCCATGATGCCCTTGAAGGAGGGGAAGCGCGGCTCGTTGATCTTCTCGGTGACCGAGACGATGGCCGGGAGGGTGGCCTCGAGCTTGAACACGCCTTCGTCGGTCTCGCGCTCGCCGGTGATGCGCTCGCCGTCGACGACCAGCTTGCGCAGGTGCGTCAGCTGCGGCAGGCCCAGGTACTCGGCGATGATCGCCGGAACCGCGCCCGCGCGACCGTCGGTGGCCTCGTTGCCCGCGATGACCAGTTCGATGCCCTCGATCTGGCCCAGCGCGGCGGCCAGGATGTAGGCGGTCTGCACGGCGTCCGAGCCGTGGATGGCCGGGTCGTTGATGTGGATGGCCTTGTCCGCGCCCATGGAGAGGGCCTTGCGGATGGCCTCGGTCGCCCGGTCCGGGCCTGCGGCCAGCACGGTGACCTCGCCGCCCTGCGCCTCCTTGATCAACAGCGCCTCCTCGACGGCGCGCTCGTTGATCTCATCGAGGATGGCGTCGGCGGCCTCGCGGTCGAGGGTGTAGTCCCCGCTGGAGAGCTTGCGCTCGGACCAGGTGTCGGGAACCTGCTTGATCAGTACGACGATGTTCGGCATGGGTCTTCGTCGACCTCCTGTTCTGGTGGCACTGGGGTGGCGGTCGCACGAGGTAGTCACGTACGTCCACGAGTAGCTCGTTCGGGAGATTACCCTACGTTAAGTTACTCATGGGTAACTTACGGTGTGAGTTTCCGCATCGGTTGATCCGGTCGCGGGTGTGATATGTGCAACCGCTAACGTCGGAGCAATGAGCGAGGCCGTGAGTCCTGTTGAAAATCCCACCGATCCCCTGCCTTTGACCGGTGAGCGGACCGTGCCCGGCATCGCCGAGGAGAACTACTGGTTCCGGCGGCACGAGATCGCGTACGTACGCCTGCTCGAGCAGTGCGCGGGCAAGGTCGTGCTGGAGGCAGGCAGCGGAGAAGGCTACGGGGCCAACATGATCGCCGAGGTCGCGGCGCAGGTCACGGGCCTGGACTACGACGACAGCGCGGTCGCGCACGTGCGCGCCAAGTACCCGCGGGTGAAGATGGTGCAGGGCAATCTGGCCGATCTGCCGCTGGAGGATGCCTCGGTCGACATCGTCGTGAACTTCCAAGTGATCGAGCATCTTTGGGATCAGGCGCAATTCCTGCGCGAATGCCTGCGGGTGCTGCGGCCCGGCGGCAAACTGCTGATCTCCACGCCCAACCGGATCACCTTCTCGCCGGGACGCGACACTCCGCTCAACCCTTTCCACACGCGTGAACTGAATGCGGCGGAGATGACCGAACTTCTCGTCGAGGCGGGTTTCGCCGTCGAATTGATGGCGGGCATCTTCCACGGGCCGGAACTGGTCGCACTGGATGAGAAGTGGGGCGGGTCGATCATCGACGCGCAGATCGAGCGCGCGCTCGCGGGCGAGCCGTGGCCCGCGGATCTGGCCGCCGATGTGGCCGCCGTGCGCATCGACGATTTCGAACTGGTCGCCGACGCCGAGCGCGATATCGACGCCAGCCTGGATCTGGTCGCCATCGCGGTGAAGCCGTGACCGAGCAGGCTCAGGTGCCGGGCCAGTTCACGCTGGTCCTGCATTCCCACCTGCCGTGGCTGGCGCATCACGGGCGCTGGCCCGTCGGCGAGGAGTGGCTCTACCAGTCCTGGGCGGCCTCGTATCTGCCCGTCGCGAAGGTGTTGAGAACCCTTGCGGCCGAAGGGCGTTCGCATCTGATCAGTCTCGGCATCACGCCGGTGCTGGCGGCGCAGCTGGATGATCCGCATTGTCTGAAGGGTATGCATCACTGGCTGGGCAATTGGCGGCTGCGCGCCGACGAGGCGTCGATGGCGGGCAATACCGCGCTCGGCGGGCACGAGCATCGGCTCGCCTCTGCGGCTCTGGAGGATTTCGAAACCAACTGGATGCACGGCGCGTCGCCGGTGTGGCGGCAGTTGATCGACGCCGAGGCGATCGAATTGCTCGGTGGCCCACTGTCGCATCCGTTCCAGCCACTGCTGGACGCGCGGATGCGCGAGTACGAGCTGGTCGAGGGCCTGGCCGACGCGCGGGCCCGCTGGGGACACACGCCCGCCGGAATCTGGGCTCCCGAATGCGGATTCACGCCGGGCATGGAGCGGACCTATGACAAGGTCGGCATCTCGCACTTCATGGTGGACGGCCCCGCGCTGCGCGGTGACTCCAGCCTCGGCCGCCCCGTGTGGGATTCGGATGTGGTCGCCTTCGGGCGCGACCTGACCGTCAGCTACCGGGTGTGGTCGCCGAAATCCGGGTACCCGGGGCAGCCCTACTACCGTGATTTCCATCACTATGACCACGCCACCGGACTCAAGCCGGCGCGCGTGACGGGCAAGACGGTGTCGGGTGCCGACAAGGCCCCTTACGACCCCGAGCTGGCCGCCGCGGCCATCGAGAAAGACGTCGCGGACTTCGTGGCGACCGTCCGGGAGCGGTTGATCTCAGAGTCGGAACGTATCGGTCGACCGGCCCTGGTCGTGGCCGCCTTCGACACCGAACTGTTCGGGCACTGGTGGCACGAGGGCCCGCAGTGGCTCGAACAGGTGCTGCGGGCGCTGCCCGAGGCCGGGGTCACCGTGGGCACGCTGGCCGACGCGCGAGCGCGTGGCTACGTGGGCGAACGCGTCGAATTGGCCGATTCCTCCTGGGGTTCGGGCAAGGACTGGCGGGTGTGGGCCGGGGATCAGGTCGCCGATCTGGTCGAGCTCAACGCCGAGGTCGTCCGGCTGGCGCTCGACACCTACGACAAGATGCGCGTGGATGCCACGGGCCTGCGTGATCCGGTCGCCGACCAGCTGCTGCGGGAGGCGATCCTGGCCGTCTCCAGCGACTGGGCGTTCATGGTGTCGAAGGATTCCGCGGCCGGGTACGCGCGTGACCGAGCCCATGAACACGCCCACGCCGTGCGCGAGATCGCCGCGGCGGTAGCCGCCGGGCAACTCGCCAAAGCGGGGCAATTGGCGGCAGGATGGTCCTCGGCCGACGGACTCTTCCCCGCGCTCGACGCGCGCAGGCTCGGCCCCGCTTCAGAAGGACCCGCATGAAGATCTTGATGGTGTCGTGGGAGTACCCACCGGTGGTTGTCGGTGGGCTGGGCCGCCACGTCCATCACCTGGCCGTCGAATTGGCCGCCGCCGGGCACGAAGTCGTCGTGCTGGCGCGCCGCCCGATGGGCACCGACGCCACCACCCATCCGACGCACTCCTTCATCGAGGAGGGTGTGCTGGTGGTGGCGGTCGCCGAGGACGCGCCCGCCTTCGATTTCGGCGAGGACATGCTGGCCTGGACGCTGGCCATGGGACACGCCATGGTGCGGGCCGGGATCGCGCTCGACAAGCCGGGGATCGGCGAGGGCTGGACGCCCGACGTGGTGCACGCGCACGACTGGCTGGTCGCGCATCCGGCCATCACGCTGGCCGAATATTACGACGTGCCTTTGGTTTCCACGATCCATGCCACCGAGGCCGGACGGCACAGCGGCTGGGTGTCGGGCCGGGTGAACAAGCAGGTGCACTCGGTGGAGTGGTGGCTGGCGCACGAATCCGACGCGCTCATCACGTGTTCGGAGTCCATGAAGGACGAGGTGCACCGGCTCTACGGGGCCGAGCGGGTGCCGATGACGGTGATCCGCAACGGTATCGACGTGGGCGCGTGGACCTTCCGCGAGCGCGCCCCGCGTTCCGGGCCGCCGCGGCTGCTGTATGTCGGCCGTCTCGAATACGAGAAGGGCATCCAGGACGCGATCGCCGCGCTGCCCCGGATTCGCAAGGCGCACCCGGGCACCACGTTGACGGTCGCCGGGATCGGCACCCAAATCGATTGGCTGCGTGAGCGGGCGCGCACGCATCGCGTCGCGCGTGCCGTGAACTTCGTGGGCAAGCTCGACCACACCGACCTGCTCGGCTGGCTGCACAGCGCCGACGCGATCGTGCTGCCCAGCCGCTACGAGCCGTTCGGCATCGTGGCACTGGAGGCGGCGGCCGCGGGGACCCCGCTGGTCACCTCCACGGCGGGCGGTCTCGGCGACCTCGTCACCGACGGCGTCACGGGCGCGTCCTTCGAACCGGCCGACGTGAACGGTGTCGCGGAGGCGGTCGTCTCGGTACTCGACGATCCGGCGGCCGCGCAGGATCGGGCCTGGTCCGCGCGCGAGCGGCTGACCGCCGACTTCGCCTGGGACGTGGTCGCGCAGGAGACCGCGCTGGTCTACCAGTCGGCCAAGCGGCGGGTGCGGACTCCGCTGGGCCGCCCGGTCATCACCGAACGTCCACTGCCGGAACGGGATCCGAACCAGCCGTACTGAGCGCGACACGCCGGGATCGGAAAGATTCGCTCCGGACACCCTTTTGCCTCGAATTAGAACATGTTCTAATTCGAGGATGGTGTCATCGGTGCACGGGACCGTCGATCCGGCCTTCAACGCGGTGCGGGAGATCTTCGAGGCGAGCTTCGCCGACGGGCAGAATCTCGGCGCGTCGGTCGCGGTGTACGTGGATGGGCGGCCCGTCGCCGAACTGTGGGGCGGCATCGCCGACGGTAAGACCGGCAGGCTGTGGGAGCGAGACACGGTGTGCGTGACCTTCTCCTGCACCAAGGCGGTGACCGCCACTGCCGCGCTGCGGGTCGCGAGCGAGCTCGGGATCTCGGTGGAGAAACCGGTGGTCGACTGGTGGCCCGAATACGGTTGCGCCGGTAAGGATTCGACCACACTGGCGGATTTCCTCACGCACAGTGCCGGACTGCCGATCCTGGAGCGGCCCGTCACCGCCGCCGAGGCCGCCGAGCCGGGGTTCGTGGCCGGTCTCCTCGCCGCCCAGGCGCCGCTGTGGGAGCCGGGGACCCGGCACGGCTATCACGCCCTCACCTACGGCTGGCTGGTCGGCGAATTCATTCGCCGCCATACCGATTCGACCGTCGGCGACTACGTCCGCGCGAATCTAGGGCCAGACCTGCACATCGGAGTTCCGGCAGCGCTGCTGGAAAAGACCGCGCGCCTGAGCTTTCCGCCCGCCGACGAGCAGGTCTGGACCGGTGACACCGACCCCGTCTCCCCCGAGGCGGCGCGGCGCATGATGCACGCCTTCCGCGACCCCGAGTCCCTCGCCATGCGCTCGACCGCCAATCCCCGTGCCTCGTACAACAATCCGGAGGTGCTGACCGGTGGCTGGCCCGCCACCGGCCTGGTCACCACGGCCCACGCGCTCGCCACCCACTACCGCGATCTGCTGGCCGGTGCGCTGCTGCCGCTGCCCGTCCTGGATGACGCGATTCGCGAAAGAGTGCGCGGTACCGACGAGGTGCTGCTGTCGGCGTCCGCCTACGGCCTCGGCTACGCGCTGCCCGCCGAGAGCCTGATCGTCCCCGTCGCGGCGCGGCCGACCGCCTTCGGTCATGCGGGCGCGGGCGGCTCGATCGGCCTGGCCGACCCGGTGCACCGGGTGGCCTTCGCCTTCATTCCCAACCTGCGCCGAGACTGGCTCGCGGGCGACCGCCGCGCCTACCGCCTACTCGAAGCCGTATACGCCGCACTGTGATTCGTCACCCGGCAGGCACCATAATTCGTCAGTTGAAGTCGCAGCCTGGGTTCGGGGCGTCCTCGGACAGCGGGCTGCCGGTGGGCAGCACGTAGAGCACGTCGAGGATCTGCGGCTCGGTGCCCAGATTCCGTTCCAGATGCGTATTGCCGACCCCGGCTCGCTCCACGAAAGTGGTGCCCGCTCCGCCGGTCTGGTCGATCTGGCAGTCGGATCCGTAGTGCGAGATCTGCCCCTGCCGCACCAGCGCGTAGAGCGTCCCGTCGTGGAAGTGCCATCCGGTGGAACCGCCCGGGGCGATGGTGATCTCGCGCAGGATGTAGTCGTTGCCGCCGATCGTGGTCTGCGACAGGATCACCGCGGTGATCCCGCTGGACGGTGTCGCGTGCGCGGTCGCGGCGCACGATCCGGCGAGGGCGACGCAGGCCAGACCGGCCAGTACAGCTCGAGAACCGAGAGTCACCGGCCTACGGTAGCGCGCTCGGGCTGACCGCGCAGCGGTCACGGGATTCACTGCTCGGCGACGATCGAATGGATGCCCATGTCGCGGGCGGCGTCGGCGAAGGCCCGGACGGCGGCGTTTTCGGCGGCGGTCAGCCAGACCAGCGCCCATTCCGTGAGGGGCGCGTCGACGATCGGCAGGTATGCGATGTTGGGCGGGGTGTAGGTCCAGGCGACGTGGGCGTTCATCGGGGAGACGACGGCACCGGACGTGATCAGCGGCAGGATCTCGAAGAAGGAGGCCGCTTCCGGGCCGCGGGCGATCGGGATGCCGCTGGGCGTGGTGGCGGGCAGCATGCCTTCGGCCCAGTACTGCGGGACATTGCCCAGTCTCGGGAAGACGCAGTCGGCCAGGTCTTCCATCGTGAGGGAGTCGCGTTGGGCCAGTTCGGAGGTGGCGGTGGTCGCCAGGACGCGGCCTTCGGTCATCACGACCGGTCCGACCGTGAGATCCGGCTCCCGGACGGGCAGCCAGATCAGGCCGAGATCGACCTCCTTGGCGCGCAGGGCGGTGAACGGTTCGCTGTGCGGGAAGTCGACCAATTCGACCGCGCAGTCCGGGTATCGGAGGTTGAAGGCGTCGATCACGGGCCGCAGGTACAGGCCGAGAATGCTCATGACCGCCACCCGCAAGGTGCCCTGGATGCTCCGACCGGCGGCCCGAGCGCGGGTGAGCCCGCCCTCGATCAGGCTCTGCGCGTGTTTGAGGTCTTCGTAGAGCTGCTTGCCGACCGGGGTGAGGCTGACCGAACGCGAGGTGCGCTCGAACAGCGCGGCCTGCACCTGCCGCTCCTGCTTCTTGATCGCCTGACTGACCCGGGCGGGGGTGATGCGCAGCTTCTCGGCGGTCCGGCCGAAATGCAGTTCCTCGGCCAAGGTCACGAAGATCTCGATGTCCCGCAACTCCACAACGGTCTCCGCTCGCTAGCTCCGCTCATCAGCTCTCGATGAACGAAACCACTTTACCCCATAACAGAGCATCCGCTCTGTTATGGGGCGGACACCCCGTCACCGCACGATCGTAAACCTCTGGGTTAACCGGCCTTTCGATCTCTGTCATTGTTCCTACCTGCGCAAACTCCGAAGCTTGGAACTGTCGCCGACACCCGGTGACCGTACACAGCGAAGGGAGTGAAGACATGAAGATCCTCGGTGCGGCAATCACCTTGACCGTCTCCGACCCCACGGCCTCGACCGAGTTCTTCTGCACGCATCTGGGCTTCCACGTCTCGGCGACGAACGAGGAGTTCACCTACCTCGAACGCGACGACCTGGATGTGGAAATCGTGCTGCGGCACCGGGATCCGAAGCAGCCGACGACCGTCGCCGGGCCCGGACCGATCGGGGTCGAACTGTCCTTCGAGGTCCCCGACCTCGAAGCCGAACAGGAGCGGCTGCTCGAGCAGGGCGCACCCGTGACCGATCCGCTGCGCCGCGTGGCCGCCGGACTGTTGCGGCTGCGGCTCACCGACCCGAACCGGATCGACGTCCAGCTGACCGAATGGACACCCCCGGCGGGCTGCCCACCACAGGAACGACCCGAGAAGTGAATTCGATGGATACGACACAGATCCCGGCGACGCCGGACTCGACCCTTCCCCGCAATCCCCGGCGCTGGTGGATTCTGATCGCCCTCTGCCTGGCCACCATCATCCTGGTCATCGACAATATGGCGCTGTCGGTGGCGGTACCCGCGCTGACCGCGGACCTGCACGCCAGCGCGCAGGACATGCAGTGGATCCTGGACTCCTACCTGCTGGTGTTCGCCGCCCTGCTGCTCACTTCCGGCAGCCTGTCGGATCGATTCGGGCGCAAGCGAATCCTGACCATCGGCCTGGCGCTGTTCGGCGCGGCGTCGGTGGTGGCCACGCTGGCGGCGACGCCGGGCGAGCTGATCGCCGCCCGCGTGGTGATGGGCATCGGCGGCGCGCTGATCATGCCCGCCGGACTGTCGATCGTCATCAACCTGTTCGACACCGAGGAGCGGCACAAGGCCATGTCCGCGCTGGGCGGCGTGAGCATGCTCGGGCTGATCGGCAGCCCGGTCATCGGTGGCCTGCTCATCGACGAATTCTCCTGGAACGCCGTCTTTCTCATCAATATCCCCATCGTGCTCGTGGCGCTCGTGGCCGTGGTGGCGCTGGTGCCCGAATCCCGTGGCCCGTGGCGGCGGCCCGATCCGGTCGGTGCGGTGCTGTCGGCCGTCGGCATGGTGGCGCTGGTCTGGACGATCACCGAATTGCCCAAGGAAGGAATGCATTCGACCGGTACCGTCACCGCGCTGGTGGTCGCGATCGGCAGCCTGATCGCGTTCCTGGTGTGGGAGTCGCGCATCGAACACCCGATGGTGCCGCTACGGCTGTTCCGTGATCGCGATTTCGCCGGTGGCAGTGTGGCGCTCACGCTGGTGCAGGTCGGCAATGGCGGGCTGCTGCTGGTGCTCACCCAGTATCTGCAATTCGGACTGGGGTATTCACCGCTGCGGGCCGGAATCGCGTTCCTGCCCATGGCGATCGCGGCGCTGGTGGCCAGCGGCGCGGGTGCCGGTCTGGGACCCAAGCTCGGCAATCGGACGCTGGCAGTGGCCGGAATGCTGCTGATGGCGGGCGGGTCGCTGCTGCTCACCACGCTGACCGCCGACAGTGGCTTCGGCATGATCTCGGTCGCGCTGATCGTGTTCGGCGCGGGCGGCGGGCTGGCCATGCCCGCGGCCATCGCGACCATCACCGGTGCGGTGCCGCCGGAGCAGGCCGGGGTCGGGTCGGCGCTGAACGACACCATTCAGCAGTCCGGGGCGGCGCTGGGCGTCGCGATTCTGGGCAGCCTGGTCTCGACCGCCTTCGCCCACAAGATGCCCGATTCGGCTCCGGCGGCGGCCCGGCATTCGCTCGGCGACGCGCTCGGTGTGGCAACGCGTCTCGGGGATCCGGGGTTGGCGCACACCGCCCGGACGGCCTTCGCGGGCGCGATGTCGGTCAGCTTCGGGGTGAGCGCGCTGGGCGTGCTGGCCGCGGCGGTGCTGGCGCTGGTGGTGCTGCGCGGTCGGCAGCCGGACACGGCGGCCGCGAGCGTGTCAGCGCCGCATCAGGTCGATGTCAGCCCGGCCCCCGAAGGTCTAGCCCAGCAGAACTCCGCAGTAGCCCTGTCCTGATCCGAAAGGAATCTCCCGATGTTCGCTCTACTCGGGCGCATTGCCGTCCATCACCCGTGGAAGGTGATGGCCCTGTGGGTGCTCGCCATCATCGCGGTGGTGGGGCTCGCGCCGAAGCTCACCGCGACCACCGATCAATCCTCCTTCCTGCCTTCGCATTACGAGTCGATTCAGGCAATGGACCTGCAGCAGCGGGCATTTCCCGATGATGTGACGCCCGCCGCGCTGGTCGTGGTGGAACGCGCCGACGGGACCGCGCTTACCGCCGACGACTCCGACCGGGTCACCGCCATCGCGAGCGGCCTGAGCGGTCAGAACGTCAAGGGCGTCACCGGAATTCAGGCGACTCCGGCGGCCGCGAACCGCTCGATCCAGGTCATCGCGGTGCAGATGGCCAAGATCACGGACCCGAGCGACAAGACTCAGACCGACGCGGTCAAGTCGCTGCGCGACGAGCTGCGGCATCAGGTGTCCGGCACCGATTTGAAGGCCGGTATCACCGGCACGGCGGCGCAGACCCTCGATCAGACCGAGTCCGGTAACAAGGGCATGGCCATTATCGGAATCGCCACCGTCGTACTGATTCTCGTGCTGATGCTGGTTATCTTCCGCAGCCCGGTGATCGCGCTGCTGCCGGTCATCACGATCGGTCTGATCTCCAGCATGGTCGGCGGGCTGATCGCCATCGTCGCCCACGCCTTCGACCTGAAGGTGGACAGCTCGGTCAATTCGCTGCTGACCGTCGTCCTGTTCGGCGTCGGCACCGATTACATCCTGTTTCTGATGTTCCGCTACCGCGAACGGCTGCGCGCCGGGGAAGACCCCAAGACCGCCATGATCAGCGCGGTCACCCGGGTGGGCGAGGCCATCACCTCCGCCGCGGGCGCGGTGATCATCGCCTTCCTGGCGCTGACCCTGTCCTCGCTGGGCATGTTCCGGGCGCTCGGCCCGGCGCTGGCCATCGCCGTCGCGGTCGCCATGCTGGCGGGCCTGACGCTGGTTCCGGCCATCGTCTCCAAGCTGGGCACCAAGGTGTTCTGGCCGTCGAAGTCCTGGCAGCACGAACCCAAGGGCGCGCTGTTCGCGGCGCTCGGCCGCGGGCTGGGCCGTCGACCGGGCGTGTTCGCCGCCGGTGCGGGCGCGATCCTGGTGGCCCTAGGCGTCGCCGCCTTCGGCTTCCACCCGACCTTCGACATGAGCTCGGCGTCCACCTCCGACACCACCGAATCCACCGTCTACAGCAAGGAACTGCTCAAGGGCATGCCCGCGGGGGCCACCCAGCCGTCGCTGGTGTACCTGCACTCGGACGGCATGCTGAGCGACGGGCAGTTGGGCGACTACCGCACCGCGCTGACGGCCGTCCCCGGCGTGGGCCAGGTGGGCGCACCGCGCGTCTCGGCGGACAAGTCGATCGCCGAATTCCAGGTCACCCTCTCCGATGAACCCACCTCCGATGCCGCGCTGGCGACGGTCCGCGGCCCTCTGCGGGACACCGCACACGCGGCCGCACCGACCGGCAGCAGCGCCTATGTCGGCGGAATGTCCTCGGTGCTGGTCGATTTCAAGTCCGCGATGAACCACGACTACAAGATCGTGTTCCCGGTGGCCGCCATCCTCATCGCCCTGGTGCTCGCCCTGCTGCTGCGCAGCGTCGTCGCCCCCTGGTATTTGATGGGCGCGGTCGGCCTCGGCTTCGCCGCCACCCTGGGCGCGGCGGTCCTGGTATTCCAACGGGCCCAAGGCAATTCGGGCCTGATCTTCTCCCTGCCGATCATCATGTACATGTTCGTCATCGCCCTGGGCACCGACTACAACATCCTCATGGTGGCCCGGCTGCGCGAGGAAGCCGAGGAAGGCCACGATCCCCACACGGCGGCATCCCTGAGCCTGCGCCACACCGGCCCCACCATCGCCGCAGCAGGCCTCATCCTGGCCGGCACCTTCGCCTCGATGATGCTGGCGGGCAACTCCATGCTCAGCCAGATGGGCTTCGCCATCTCCTTCGGCATCGCTCTCTCGGCCTTCGTCATGGCAATGTTCTTCACCCCGGCCGTGACCGCGCTCCTCGGCCGCCGCGCCTGGTGGCCGGGCCGCATCGGCCGGGACAAGCCCGCCGACGTCTACGACGAATCCGAGTGGCGGACAACGCAACACAGCTACACCCGCTGACCACCCGAACAAGCACCCGGATGCCTGACCGCACAGCGGTCAGGCATCCAGCTTTTTCAGCGCCTTCTGGACGGTGAGGAAGGTGCGGGTGGTGATGTCCTTGCCGATGGTTTTCTCGACGACGGCCATGAAGTTGGTAGTGCTGGGGTTGGTGTTGTCGATGATCGAGAGGATCGCGCCCGCGGCCGGGTCGAAGCGGACTACGCGGACCGTGCCGGTCTCGTCGTCGGGGAACGACGGGAGCGTCTTCGGGGTCTCGCGGACGAAGGTGACCGTCAGGTAGGTCTCGCGGCAGTGGGTCAGGCCCGCGAACGGGTCGGAGTCGACCAGCTCCCGGAGTTGATCGCGGGTGCGAATGAGCGTGCCGCCTGGGATGCCCAATTCGGCGTTGAGTGCCCGCTGAATCTTGGTTTCCAGGGCGGCGACATTCTTGTCCTTGGCCTGGAAGACCACATTGCCGCTGGAGAGCAGGGTGCTCACCTTTTCGAAGCCCAGCCCTTCGAAGACGCCGCGCAGCTTCTCACTGCGCATATTGGGATTGCTGGGCATGATCCCGCGCAGGAAAGCGGCGTAGTGGTTCATGAGGCGGCGACGCCGTTTTTCTTGCGTTCGATGTCGGCCAGGGCCTCGAGGTGGGCGGCGCGCTTCTCGGCGGCGGAATCCCAGGCGTCCTTGCGGTTCTTGACGACCTTGGCGGGGGCGCCGACGGCGATCGAGTAGTCGGGGACGTCGCCCTTGACCACCGCGTGCGCGCCGAGCACGCAGCCGCGGCCGACGCGGGTCGAGCGCAGCACGGTCACCTTGGCGGCGATCCAGGTGTCGGGGCCGATGCGGACCGGCGACTTCACGATGCCCTGATCCTTGATGGGCAGGTTGATGTCGTCGGTGACATGGTCGAAGTCGCAGATGTAGCACCAGTCCGCGACCAGGGTCGACTCGCCGATCTCGATATCGAGGTAGGTGTTGACGACATTGTCCTTGCCGAACACCACCTTGTCGCCGATGCGCAGCGAACCCTCGTGGCAGCGAATGGCATTGCCGTCGCCGATGTGCACCCAGCGGCCGATCTCCAACCGCCCCAGTTCCGGAGTGGCGTGGATCTCGACATTGCGGCCCAGGAAGACCATGCCGCGCAACACCACATGCGGGTTGGCCAGCTTGAACTTGGCCAGCCGGTAGTAGCGCACCAGATACCAGGGCGTGTACGCGCGATTGGCGAGCACCCATTTGAACGAGGCGGGAGTGAGGAAACGCGCCTGCTCCGGATCCCGGCGGCGCGAACCCCGCCAACGCGCGCTCAAGGGTGCGCCCCACATGCTCGTCACGAACTACTCCCTGTGTTCACCGGTCGTTTCAACGAGGGTATCCGCCCCCTTCTCAGGGCGTGAAAGTAGGCTGTCCCCCGGCTGTAGCGGCCCGGCGAGAATTCTCAGACTTCCGTACTGGCAGAAGGGACACCAGCAGGTGCGAAACGGCAGGCGGCAGACCGGACGTGACCGACGCACGCGCACCGGCGCCAAGGTGCTGGCACTGACGGGCGCCGGGCTATTCGCGTTGACCGCCTGCGCGTACGGCAGCACCAAGGTCGACGATATCGGCGTGGGCCCGGGCAAGGGCTGGCCGCTGGCCTTCCGCGACTCCCACAACAGCGGGTCGACCCCGGTGACCGGATCGCGCAAGCTGACGTTGAATTGGTCGCGGCCGGTGGGCGGCCCGGTGGCGCAGCCGGTGATGATCGGCGGGGACGGGCAGCTGTACGTCACCACCCGGACCGCCGCCTGCGAGATCCTGTCGTTCCAGATGCCGACCGGGCGCAAGCGCTTCTGCAATCCGATGGGCCCCAGCGCCATCGACGGCGGCGCCGCGGTCGACGGCACCGGCAATGTGTACGTCGGCGACGACGGCGCGGTGAACTCCTTCAACAACCTCGGGCAGCCGCGCTGGCGCACGCCGGCCGCCGGGACGCCGGTCTCGGTGCAGTTCACCGGGGACGGAAATGTCTTGTCGGTGACGCAGTCCGGGCAGATCGACGTGCTCTCGCGCCAGACCGGCGACCGCAAGGTGCCCACCGTGCAGCTGCTTGGCGAACCGGACTTCATGGGCACCCCCGCGCTCAACCGTCCGCCGGACGGGCAGGGCCTCGACGATTGCGCCTCCGGCGGCCCGCAGTGCCCGGTCGCGAATGTGTCTGCCGTGGACCAGAAGTCGGGCCGCTTCTACGCGACGGTGTGGAAGCCGGGCGACGGCGACGCCGAACTGGTCGCGCTCACCTACAACGGCAAGGAAGTCCACACCGACTGGAGCGCCAAGATGCTCACCGAGGGCAGCGCCACCAGCCCCGCGCTCTCGGCCGACGGCTCGACCGTCTACGTGGGCGACAACACCAATCGCCTGATGGCCGTGGACGCCTCGGACGGCCACACCAAATGGACGCAGGACCTGGGCTTCCCGGCCCGCGGCGGCATCTCGATCGCCGACGGCCTGCTGGTCCCCGCCGGCGACGAGGGCCACCTGATGGCGCTGCGCGACAAGGGCGACCGCGCCGAGATCGCCTGGGAGCGCAAGGATCTGGAACTCCGCGGCCGCCCCGTCCAGACCGCGGGCGGCACCGGCTACACGGTCGCCCCGATCGGCGACAAACTGACCCTGGTCACCTTCGACACCAAGTCGGGCGCGACGGTCCAGTCCAACGAGCTACCCGGCGCGGAAGGCAGCACCGTGGGCACCGCGGTCGGCGCCCAGGGCGAGGTCGTGGTCACCACCCGCATCGGCGAACTGTTCGTCTTCAAACCCGAGAAGTAGACCCAACTCGCGGGGACTCGCAGGGCTGCGCCCCACCCCGGACCAGCTAGCACAGTGTCAGCGCGAACGCGTCGACGTTCGCGGCCACCCGCTGCAGCAGATCCAGCAGCGTGCGGTAGTCGTCGTCGGTGAGGCCCTCGGTGACGGCCCGGCGTTGAATCTGGATGCGCGCCAGGAGTTTCTCGTGCGCGGCGACGCCGTCGGCTGTCAGCGCGTGCGTACCGGCGGCGTCGATCCGCACCCAGCCACGCTCGGCCAGCTCGGCGACATACGGTGCGGCAGTGGGTTCCCGGTCGTCCAGGAACGGGGACAAGG